>JAFCEM010000015.1 GCA_017609145.1 Candidatus Aenigmatarchaeota archaeon
GTGTGCTCATCAAAAATCTGGGAAAATCGGTTAAGCTTCCTGTAGAGCTAAAACATATAGAAGCCCATGAATCAATACTTGACAAACTGAAACAAATAGTTCCTCATCCATCACCTGCTGTGGAGAGGGACGTTCAAAAAAAGATTGAAATTCTGGAGAAGCGGCCGCAGTCACAAGAGGCGATACCGCCAAGAAGCGGGCAAGAAAAGATCCCGTTTTCTGCTTTAAAAAGCATAAATGATTTACAAAGAAAAGTCGCAGAACTGGCTGACAGAATAGATTCCCTTAAGCCAGTCAGAATACCAGAAGGTGTTAAACATATAGACACGCACAAATCAATGATCGAAAAACTCAGCAACGATATAGAGACGCTAAAAAAGAAGATAACAGAAATTGAAAAGCCGGTAATTCCGGTTTCATCATACACTGAAATCAAGAGACATGAAAGAAAGATTAACGGACTGGATTCAGATATCGAGTCCCTGACGTCAAGAATTCTTCGCCTGGAGGAAAGCGAAGCCTCAAAGAAAACTGAAGAATATATCCCTCCCTCCTCCAAGGAAATTGAAACTATCAAAAAGAAGGCAAAACAAAACTTTTCCAGTATCAAAAACATTATGGGCTATATAAAGGCAAACGAAGAGCACCTCAATGAAATGGAAAACAGACTCTCAAAATTCATGAGCAAAACAGATATAGAAAAACTGCTGGAGTTTAAGGAAGAACTTAAGAAACTTGAGGAAAAAGTGGATAAAATTGAGAGCGGACCAGTTGTGCCACCAATCTCCTCCCTGCCGAAAAAGGGTATGGGAAGACTTCTAAGAAAAATAAATGATACTGATAATAACATTAAAGAAATGAAAAAAGAACTGGAAAAGGAAAAGAAGGAGAACGCCGTTACAAGGGCCCAGATGGCCAAGTTTTTCAAAGACACCAAGCAAGAGTTGGAGAGGATTGAAGAAACAGAAAGTAAAGACGTTGTTGGTATTGAAAAAAATGTATCTAAAGAGATTGCCAGACTCAGGGAGTCCATGAAAGAAACGCTGCAGGAAAACAAGGAGCAGAAAGAAATGAAGGAGAATGAATTCAAAACAATCAAGAGAGATATGGACCAAGTCAAAATATTCAGAAAAAAAAAAAAAAAAATGGACATAGAAGATATATCAAGAAATCTGGAATCTGTCAAAACCAAGACCCAATGGCTTGAACAAAAGATAGAAGAGCTGGACTTGAAACCACTATTCGAAAAGGTGGAAAGGCTTGAAAATTTACTGAAGACAGTAAGGGTTTCAACGCCTTATGTGATAGAATGAGGAGTCAAATGCCCAAAACAAAGATACCAGCGCCGCCCAAACCCAAGAAAAAAAAGCGCATAAAGAGAAAAGCACCCAGTCTTTTACCGGGGAATGAAAATAAACAGCTGGTCCCCAATGCATTAGCTGAAAGAATAGAAAGTATAAGCAAAGTAGCGGACATGAATACAGAAAGCATCAGAAATTTGATGGATTATATCCGGGCAAATGATGAACATCTCAATGAAATCGGAAACAGCCTTTCACAGTTCATAAAGAAAAGAGACATAGGAGAGCTAATAGAACTAAAACAGGAAATTAAAACAGCGATGATTAAAATAGAACGGCTTGAAGAGAAACCCATCGTTCCTCCATTCCCTTCCGCCTCAAAAAACGAGTTGGGTACACTGGTTACGAAAATCCGTGCACTTGAGGAGACCGTAAAGAACCTTGAGAATGAAACAAGAAGCAGGCAGGACGACACAACAGGGCTTTTCCAGGACATCTTTGCCCAGCTGAACAAGCTAAATGACTTTGTGTATGAGACAACCCAGAAAAACTCTTCACAGGAGAAAAAAATTGAGAATGAACTCAGGCAGGCAAAAAGGGATTCAGAACAGATAAAAATACTCAGTGAAATAATTGAAAATCTCGATGCAGAGAGTCTGTTGAGAGATATAGAGTCAATGAAAACCAAGAGTCAGTGGCTTGAACAGAAAATTGAAAAACTGAACCTGAAAGGCCTTTACGATAAAATAGAAGAGCTTGAACACACACTCAGGCTCTTGAAGGTTTCGTCACCTTATGTTGTGGAGTGATTATGAAAAGTTTCATAATAGGTCTGATTTTGGGTTTTGCAGCAGGATTTCTTGTTGCATATTACCTGATATGAACAGGAAAGGTTTTATTCAGTGCATAAAGCTTTGGTTCTCATTATTTGAGTTTATATAACCTTATTCTCTCCTAATTAAATATGGTTTTTGGTTTTTTCAGAAAAAGAAAAGAAGAAAAGCCTGTTGCCGGAGAGACAAAGAGCATTACACTGGATTCTGTTCGGGGATGGATTGAGAGGAAAATTTCAGGCAGAATAAGCGAAATCGACACAAAGGCAAAAAAAACATATTCACAAATCAACAAAAGATTCTCTGATATCAGGGATTCGATGGATTCCCTGGAAAATGCGTCTTTTGAAGTCCAAAACAAGACATATGCACCGGTTAATATGGTTAAGAACCTGTTCATAAAACGCTCTCACAGCCTGTTTGGCAATCAGCCAAGAATGACAGAAAATCCGGATTACCCAGAGCTTGAGAAGTTTCATTCAGATTCGCTTAAATTCCTCGGTAACCTAAAGAAACTCTCGCCAAAACAGGCAATCCTTATTTCAAATTATTTCAAAAAGGAGGCGGCTGCGATTTTCAAGGCCATAAGTGATGCGGAAAAGGAGCTCGGCGAATTCAACACTTTTCTCAAAAACGATGCCAAAATTAAGAAATCGGCAGAGGACGCATTAAAGCTGCTTGAGGAACAGGAAAAAAGAAAGAAACAAGTGATTTTTTTGGAAAAAAGAAAGGGAGAAATGGAGCTCAAATTCAATGTGCTGCAGAAATCGGAGAAGGGTAAGAAAATAGAGCTTTCCGGCATCATGAAGAGCGATGAATGGGAAGGGATGGAGGAACTGGAAAATGAGATAAAAGACTCTGAAATCAAGCTTTCAGGCCTGCGCTCTAACATAAGCCAGAAGCTTTCATGTGTGGCAAGGCCATTCAAGAAGCTTGAATATATGACAAGTTCAGATTACACGGTTTCTGATGAGGAAAGAAAGGTATTAGGTGGTTTTATTTCAGCACCTTTCGACGAATTCATTAAAAATGAAGGCGAGCTTCGGCTAAAGGAGCTGCTTGGGATTATAAATACAATGGCAAACGAAAAGAGAATCTCTCTGAAACAGAAGGATTATGAGAAGGTGCTTGAGCTCATAAGAAACATGGACACAGTGATGCCATGGCTTAAAGAAAAATACATCAAACTCTCCAAAGACCTACAATCCAAAAAAGAAAGATTTGAAACCAAGTATTCGGATATTCTTGAGCGTAAAAGAGATATTGAAAAATTCCTGAATGAAACGGAAGAGAAGAAAAGATTTATAACTTCAGAGATAAAAAAAATGGAACAGGAGAAGAAAAAGATACAGAAAGACATAACAGAAGGAAAAACCAAACTTGAAAAAAAATTATCTGATATTTCAGGAATCAATATTAAACTGGTCGAGAATATCAATAAAACACCTGAAATAAAATAAGATACCCCGGAGGACAAAATGAAATCAAGCAAAGGATTCAGAACAGGAACGAGAAGACAACTGAAAAAGAGATTCAGAGAGAAGTTCAAATCAAACCAGTTCCTGCAAGAATTTAAGCCCAAAGACAAAGTAGTAATCAAGATCGAACCATCTTCCCAGAAAGGATTGCCACACCCAAGGATCAATGGGAAGATAGGTGAGGTTATCAGTAAAAGAGGAAGTGCTTATATTATAAAAGTAAGAACAGGGAAAAAGATTAAGCAGGTTATATCAAGGCCGGAGCACCTTAAGTTGCATGGTGGAAAGAATGAAAATAAAGGATGAAAAATTTATATCCTGGGTAGAGGCAAAAAAGATACTCGAAAAAAGGGCTGCCGACGGAAAGGAACTTGTGTATGAACAAAAGAATGCCCTTGAGCATCTTAAAAAATTCTCCAAAATAAGCAATAAAAAGATATCAGAATTGATAAATGAACTTAGTAAGATAGAAAAACTGAAAGAAAGGCATATAATGAACATAATCAACATATTACCGGAGACAATAGATGAAATAAGAATGCTGTTCTCAAATGAAATGGTAAAGCTTACTGAAGAAGATGAAAAAAGGATACTAAAGACGGTCAAAAAGGGTTTATGACTGCAAGATTTTAAATAAATAAAACTAATTTTTAATTGCCCGTGATTAGAATGAAAAAGGAGATAAAAAAAGACGATTGGGCTGTTATACTGGATTTCCTTTCACATGGACATCATGGAATGGAAAGGTCTCAGCCGGTTGCCCAGGTACTTGGAGAAAAGTATTTCTCTTTGTTAGAAGTAATAGTAAGGGAAGGAGTTACCCTCAAGCTTGAAGACAGAGTATATATTGGCGATGCCAAACGCGACAAGATAAAGTACATAAGAAGCAGAATAGATTTTGATGACCTTACCGTAGCAGCCAAAGAGGAGCTCCGTGATGTTCTGGAAAGCATGGTCAGGAAGAACCCAAAAAGATTTGTGGAATTCTTCAACAAAGCAGGTCCTATAACAACAAGACTGCATCAGATAGAGCTTCTGCCAGGAATAGGCAAAAGGCATCTTTGGGCTATAATAAATGAAAGAAAAAACAAACCATTCGAGTCATTTGAGGACCTCAAGAAAAGAGTGCCTCTTCTGCCCGATCCGGAGAAGGTCGTGATTAAAAGAATAATGGATGAGTTGCAGGACAACAAAGAAAAATACAGGCTTTTCGTTCCCAAAATGGAAAAAGAAAGGAGAAGATAACGTGCTGGTCAAAGACATTATGAAGACGGATGTGAAGACAATAACACCCGACGCAACCGCCCAGGAAGCCGCAAGTGAGATGGTAAAATATGGCATAGGAGGCCTGATTGTTGTTAAAAACAAGCGGATGAAGGGAATAGTGACTGAAAGGGATATGCTAAAAAAGGTTGTTGTAGAGGCCAAAGATTCATCCAAAATACTTATCAAGAGTTTGATGGTAAGAAAAGTCATTATGATAGACCCAAATGCCAGCTTATCAGACGCGGTCGAAGTGATGAATCATCATAAAATAAAAAAGCTGCCAGTACTGGACAAAAGCACGCTGGTAGGCATAATTACAATAACTGACATAATAAGCTATGAACCGAAGCTTGTTGAAGAGATAAGCAAACTTTTTGTGTTCAGGAAAAAAAGCCCTGTTGCCGGCTAATCTTATTAATATTTTAATTCTTACATATTCATCAGGGGCTCGTAGCTACCTAAGGCATTTTACAGGAGCTAACCGCTTCCTCAAAGGCCTAAGGTTTACTCCAAAACTTATTAGGTGGCTGTGGGTTATAAAATAAATGGGCTCGTAGCTCAGTTTGGTCTAGAGCATCCGTCTTATAAGGCAGCCAAGCCCGAGGGCTTGGTAGAAGCTCTATACCTTGCGTAGAAGCGGAAGGTCGTGGGTTCGAAATCTGAGCCTTTCTTTCCCGAAAGAAAGGCTAATACTCACCCTAAAAACATGCAAAATTAACGGTTCAAACCGTTAATCTGAATTAAAGGGGTGAAGTAATCCTTTAGAAGGGGGGATGTGTCCCCCCTTCTCAGGCAAGAATCCCACCGAGCCCATTCGTTAATCATCTTATAATGGAATGTCAAAGCCAGAAAAAGGCTATTTCGGGCAAAGCTTTAAAAAAGTAACTGCGTATAATTTACGAATAAAATAGGATATGATTGATATGACAAACGGAAATCTTCAATTCGGTGGACAGCCGATCTTTATACTGGCTGATGGGTCAACAAGAAACAGGGGCAAGGATGCCCAGAAAAACAACATAGCAGCGGCAAAGGCGGTCGCCGATGCCGTCAGGACAACGCTTGGCCCGAAAGGCATGGACAAGATGCTTGTTGATTCTATAGGCGACATTACCATAACAAATGATGGTGCAACTATCCTTGACGAGATGCAAATAGAACATCCCGCAGCAAAGATGATGGTTGAAGTATCAAAAACACAGGATAAGATTGTTGGCGACGGCACAACAACAGCCGTTGTAATAGCAGGTGAGCTTTTGAAAAAAGCGGGAGACCTGCTTGACCAGAACATCCACCCGACTGTCATAACAAAGGGATTCAGGATTGCCAAACTCAAGGCACTTGAAGTCCTTGAAAAGATGGCAAAGCCCGTAAATATAAACGATACCAAGATTCTTCAGCAAATCGCAACCACAGCAATGACTGGCAAATCAGCTGAAAAGGCATCAGAAGAGCTTTCTGGGATCGCTGTTGAGGCTATAAAGAAGATTGCGGACGTCAATGGTGATGTTGTTGTTGTTGATTCTGACAATATAAAGATAGAGAAAAAAGAAGGCGATTCTATTAACGACACAAAACTGATAGATGGCATCCTGATTGACAAGGAAATAGTGCATTCCGGCATGCCAAAGAAAAAGAAGGATGCCAAAATAGCACTTCTAAACTGCGCACTTGAGATTAAGGACCTGGAATCCGATGCAAAGATAAGCATAGACTCTCCTGAAAAGATGCAGGCATTCCTTGACGAGGAACAAAAAACACTCAAGAACATGGTCAACAAGATAATAAATTCCGGTGCAAACGTCGTTTTCTGCCAGAAGGGCATAGATGACACACCACAACATTATCTTGCAAAAGCAGGGATAATCGCTGCAAGAAGGGTCAAGAAGTCGGATATTGATGCGCTTGCAAGGGCAACTGGTGCAAGCATCATAAACAATGTAAATGACCTCACGGCCGAGGACCTTGGCTATGCGGGTATTGTTGAAGAAAGAAGAGTTGCAGGAGACCAGATGATTTTTGTTGAGGAATGCAAGCAGCCAAAGGCCGTAACAATACTGATAAGGGGCGGAACAGAACATGTTATTGACGAGGTCGAAAGAGCAATGGAAGATGCCGTAAAGGGAATAACATCAGCACTCGAGCTTGGTAAGGTGGTGCCCGGTGGAGGCGCAACAGAGATACATGTTGCAAAACTTCTGAGAAAGTATGCCGACGGGCTAAAGGGAAGAGAGCAGCTTGCCGTGAACGCATTTGCAGAGGCTGTTGAAGTCATACCAAGAAGCCTTGCAGAAAATGCTGGTATGGATCCGATAGACATAATAGCAAACCTGAGGGCTCATCACGATAAGGAAAACAGTGAGATGATTGGTGTTGACATCTTTACTGGAGAGGTTGTCGATATGTTCACCAAGGGTGTAATAGAGCCCCTTAAAATAAAATTACAGGCCATTAAATCCGCTGCGGAATCAGCCGAGATGATACTAAGGATTGATGATACAATCTCTGCTGGCGCGAGTGAGAAGGGTATGCCAGCAGGCATGCCTCCTGCTGGCGGCGGGATGCCTCCGGGTATGATGTAACGTATTGACAATTTCTTTTCTACTTTTCAAGAATATTTATAAGAAAGAATAACATAATATTATTATATGGTGCGCGAAGAGGAAGAAGAATACGAAATAATACCAACATCGCCCCTCAAAAGGCTTGAGAAACGCATAAGCAAAATAGAGGAGACTAGTTCTACTTCTGAAACAAGAAGGCTTATAGAGCAGATAATAGAGCTGATAAAGTCCAATCAGAGAGTGATAGACGATATCGTCAAATCCGATGCAGAACTCAGGAACGAAGTATCAAAGCTTCCTGGAAAGATAGATGAGCTTTTGGGAAGCATGAACGAATTCGTTGAAATGCTCAAAGCGGCTCCTGGAACAGAAAGCGGCGGATTTTCAAGTGATGCATTTGAGCCGCTCATAAAGAAAATGTCAGAATTTGTGGATGTCAGCAAGAAAACACAGGAAATAGGGCAGGCAACACTGGCAAGTCTGGGGATTATTGACAAGAGGCTCAAGAGAATGTATATGCAGACCCCAACATCTAGGAGATTTGCATAATTATGAAAATAGACAGGAACCTGTTCAACCAGGTATTTACAATGGCCATAATCATAATCCTTGTTATTGTCTTTTATGTGCTTCTTCTGATGAGCATGGTAATAGGTAGAGAGAGTATCACATCAGATGGCCTTATAACACCGCTCCTGCTCATAATAATTGCCATAACATGCCTGGCAATATTTTCAATGCTAGCCAAGATAGAGAGTAAGCTGCCCAAACGCAAAAAATAAATACAAAAGCTTTATATTGGTGTGAACACAAATAATAAAAAGTGATGGAAGATGAGAAAAGGGATGACACCTATAATCGCTGTGCTTATACTTCTGCTTATAACTATGGCAATGGGGGTCACTGTGTGGTCTTTCGTCAGTATTTTTGGAGAAGCCAGCATGATTAAGGTTACCATACCCTTCGATGGGGTATCTTGCTATGACTGTGCAAATGGTGGTGGAGAAATACTGGTCATGCTGACCAATACCGGAGTGGACGACCTGATTCCTTCAAATGAGGATTTAATATGCAAACTCGACGGACAGATATGCACTGATGTTGTAGGGGGTGGTAATGTTACATGGTCAAGTGTTGCCATAAAATCCAGCAAACAGGGTGTGGGTCTGAGAATTGCGGGTGCTTCGCCCGGATCACATACAATTATGATTGGTTCAGGTTCAAGTACAACAACGGATTATGTAACCTGTAATATAGTCGAGTAGTCATTAGACTTGGATTTTTATAAATGCCGAAAACAATATATCAATATGCATTATGACTTCTGTGAAAAAAGCCTAAAGGCACAGGTTTCTGTTATATCCGTGCTACTAGTAGTCGGAATAGGGACTGCTCTTGCAGCCACTGCATATATGTGGGGCATGCCGATGATAGAAAAAAGATCAACCCTAGCGGACTACAATATGATGCTTGATTTTATGAACACGCTTGATGAGAGTATAATAACAATAGCCAACCAGATGTCGGGTGAAAATACTATTAATATCCCCAAAGGCATGCTGACTATTATTCCCTATCCTGAAGGCGCCGACTCCAATCCCAACAACAATACCATAATTATCCAGTTCCTTGAACCACAGCCCATGGTTCTGGACGGAAGCGTTTATGTAGATACGGAGGTTCTTGGGACTGTTGCAACATATGGCGAAGCAGAGCCAAGAACATTGAGTTTGTCAGGAGAAGAAAAGGGTGGTTCGCATGAATTTACCTTTAGCATGCGCTACAGGGAACTCGATACCAAAACTCTGCCCGAAAGGGGCTATCAGATAAGGCTTAATCCTGTCTCATCAACCGGCATGAACAGGATAACGGTTTCTTTTGGCGGCACCGAAACTATAACAGGAGGAGCCAAAAATGGTGGGGATCTTATAATAACATACGTGAATTTACTGGCAGAATAGTTCTTTTTTGGACAAATTTAATATCTTCTGGAATGAATATTAAATATGGATTCAAAAAGACTCAAGGCCCAGATAATAGTAATTGAACAGGTTCTCCTGTTCGGTATGGGTGTGGCAATTTTTCTCATATGTATTATGGCATTCAATATACACAATTCATACTTTTCCACTATAGCCGCAAATGATCAGCTGAACGAACTTAGCGCTGTAATAAGCTCCAATATCGTCAAGCTTTCCCAGTTGGAAGAAAACACTGATTCGTTCATAACTATGGACATACCGGAAAAAATAGCCAACCGTGAATATACCATCAAGCTCGATAGTAGCGGGCTTGAAATCACACTTCACGGTCTGGAGGAGCTGTCAAAATCATGTTCTATTTTCAGTCTTGAGCAGAGCGATCTGATATTTAAATCCGGAGAGGTGTACAGCAAATCCAAAATGCTCATGATTTATAAAAAAGGGAATGAAATTATAATAATATAATCTTATGAAAAAAGGAAACGCAGCCAACACAAGCAAAACGGAGGGTATCAGTCTGAAAAATATAGTCCAGAGATTCAGGGAAGGATATGCAAACCTGCAAATGAAAAAACAGATGGCGGGGGCTCCGCAGGCAGGCACTCCTATACCCATGCAGATGCCACGAATGAAAAGACCCTTCGGGCCAGTGGAAATTACTGGGGAGATAGTAACCAAAACCGAGAAGGCAAAAAAGAAAATAGAAGAAGGAATAGAGATTCCTGGCAAAGAATATGTGGAAGTTGCAGGAGAAGGCCTCAGAAAAAGAATATCCTACACAGGGCTCAATGTTTTTTATAATCTGATACCACGATTCCCCAAAAGAGGCGAAGATATCTTTGCCTATGCTAATATAGCCTGGAATCCTAACGAGGCCGCGGTCCTTTATAATGTCATTGAACCTCCACTAACTGACGCAGACAAAGAAATAATAGCACAGATAAAGAAAGACCTTGAGGAAAAGCTTGATGTTGATTTTTATAAAATAGGCGAGGAAATGGCAAAAAAAATACTCAAGGAAGAAACAGAGAAGCTGTTCATGTCACTTGAACCGGCTCTTGACAGGAATAAGCTGAAAAGCATAATCTATTACATTGAAAGGGACATTATAGGATTCGGCAAAATAGAACCACTCATGAATGACCCCAACATAGAAGACATATCATGTGATGGTGTGGGGGTCGGTCTTTATGTCTATCACAGGGATCCAAGACTGGGCTCTTTGAAAACAAACATCAAATTCGATACAAAGGAAGAGCTTGATAATTTTGTAGTAAGGCTTTCACAAAAATGCAAGAAAGCAATATCAATAGCCGAGCCTCTTCTTGATGCATCGCTCCCAGACGGCTCAAGAGTACAGATAACACTCGGAACTGATATAGCAAGAAAAGGCTCAAATTTTACCATAAGAAAATTCACCTCAACACCGCTCACTCCTACCCATATACTCAAATTGGGCACGGTCAATTCCACAGAACTTGCATACCTTTGGCTGGCGATAGAAAACAGGCAATCTATGCTTATTTCAGGCGGCTCTGCTACAGGCAAGACCTCTATGTTGAACGCTCTTTCATTGTTCATAAGACCGAGCATGAAGATAGTTTCAATTGAGGATACGGCTGAGTTGAGAATTCCTCTCCCACACTGGGTGCCCCATGTTTCAAGAACGCCGATCGCAGTGCAGGGTGAAAGAGGAGAAGTCAGCCTTTTTGACCTTTTGAAGGCATCACTAAGGCAAAGACCTGATTACATAATAGTCGGTGAAGTCAGGGGTAAGGAGGCCTTTGTACTCTTCCAGCAGATAGCCACCGGACATGCAGGGCTTGCCACAATACACGCTGCATCATTCCCGCAACTGGTAGACAGACTTACAACACCCCCCATATCATTACCTTCCACCTTGCTTGAAAATATCAACATAATAATTTTCCTCGTTCTTTCGAGGCTTGCGGGCAAATCCGTGAGAAGGGCGGACAGGATTGTTGAGATCGTTGGTGTTGAAGAGCAAAAACTGCTAACGAATGACATTTTTAAGTGGAACCCGTCTTCTGATGATTTTCAGGCAACGGAGAAATCAGTAATCCTGAAGAATCTTTCGGAAAGACTCGGTATGAAACCGGAAGATGTGCAAAATGAACTCGTGGTGAGAAAAAAGGTGCTTGAATGGATGCTCAAAAAAAATATATTTGACTACAAAGAGGTTGCCAAGGTAATTGAAGCCTACTATTCAAACCCCGAAAAGGTCATAAAAATGGCAGGGGTCTAGAGGATACCGGTTCCATGCTTGAAAAAACAGCACATAAGATATTTGGTGGAGTAGCAAAGCGCTATGCGGATTATTTTGAATCACTGGAGACTAGCCTCAAAAAATCCGGCATGAAAACACCAATCGAAGAATATTTTTCCCTTATGTTGTTCTGCTCCATTCTTTCATTTATAATTGTGATGCTTCTGGGATCGTTTTTCCTAACACTGATACTCATGGATATCGGCTATGCCTACACCTTAAGCATAATAGCAGGGTTTGTTGCGTTGGGTTCTGTCTTTCTTTTTGGTTATTATTATCCGTCAATTAAGACAAAGGATTTGCAAAGTAAGACAGACAAGTCGTTGCCTTTTGCAGTCTTTTATATGGCAACGTCCGCATCATCAGGCGTCAGCCCTGTTGAAATTTTTAAAATATTATCATTGAGGAAAGGGGTAATAGCTAGGGAAGCCAAAAAGATTTACACTGATGTAAAAACAATGGGAATGAGTATTGGAGACGCTCTCCAGAGAGCTGCAACAAGCACACCATCAAAAGATTTTGCAGACCTTTTGTGGGGTCTGAGTTCCATCATAACACGTGGTGGTGACATAGAAAAATATCTCTCAAGCGAAACAAATGTATTCATGAACAAATACAGAAGAACTCTAAATGACTATTCAAAAACAGTTTCGCTCTACAGTGAGATATACATAACGCTGATAATAGTGGGAAGCCTGTTATTCACGGTTTTGATATCCATAATGGCACCCATGGGAGGAGGCGGAGTCTTGTTCATACAAACACTTATCGTGTTTTGTGTAATACCCATGGTTTCGATAGGTTTCCTGTTTTTAATCAAGAGCATATCACCATTCGAGTATTAAGGAAGTAATATGGACAAGAGAAAAAAAATAATAACATCATCGGTCGCAGTGGCTATTGCCCTGATAGTCTTTGGTTTATTGTTGGCTGATGTTGCCACGCTTGGAAATCTTATTATAATAGCGATTTTTATATGCGTAGGTCCGTATTTTCTCTACAAATACTCCAATGTTCTGCGGATCAGAAGTATCGAACAACAATTCCCCGGATTTGTAAGGGACTTAGCTGAGGCAAGCCGTTCAGGTATGTCATTGCCTGAAGCGATATCCATAGCCAGCCAGTCCCACTATGGAAAACTAACACCAGAAGTAGTAAAAATGAATAACATGCTTTCCTGGGGCACACCTTTTATGAGAGTTCTGGATATATTCGGGGAAAAATTCAAGAAATCAAGGATAATAACCGAGTCTATTGAAATCATAAAGCAATCATATGAATCCGGCGGCAGTATACCTGCAACCCTGGATTCCGTAGCAAAAGACATCACGATGCTTCAGGAAGCGGACATGGAAAGGTCATCCATAGTAAAACAGCAGGTAATGATAATGTATGGGATATTCTACATATTCATGGCCATAGCAGTTCTTATAATATTCGTCATGGTACCGATGGTAACACAGGCATCAGCAAAAGGAATGGAATCAGCACAGGAATCGGGCATGTTCGGTCTCAGTTTCACAGACCCCTGTGAGAATTCAGGCACGTTCCCGTGCTCTTACTTTGCTATAGTATGTAGCTTCCTGAGCGTCTCGGAAGGAATCGGATGCTATTATGTTGCGCTTTTCTTCACAATAGTCCTGCTTCAGGGAATATTTACAGGTCTTATAGCCGGACAGCTTGGCGAAAACTCAATCCTTGGCGGCGGTAAGCACTCAATGATAATGGCAATATCTGCACTTGCTGTATTTCTGTTTCTGGCAAAGGCTGGATTTTTCGTGTTCTAATTTTTAAGACAAAAGACAATAATCTTTATGAGATATACCGAGAGCAGACTATCCAAATGCCTGATGTGCGCAAATGGACTGATTCTTGTGCTTCTTGCCCAGCTTATAGGCGGGCTGATTGCGGCTGTTTATTTTTTTATACTCGCATGCTTCTTTTTGGTGTATTCGGAAATTATAATAAGGCAGCAGAAAACCCTCAACATCCTAGTCGACAAAATTGAGCCAGCGCTTCATGATAAATCCCTTAATTTTGAGCGGATTAAAATCAGGAGACCATATAAAGACACGTTCATTTTTTATCTGCTGTTCGGAATAATGTTTGCTTTTTCATCGATTTTTATTGCCTCGCTTATATGCATAGTATTTTCGGTGGGTAAATTTCTTTTGGTTTTAGCAGGGAAATAGTTCCTATTTGGATGCTGGCCTTTCAATTTCAATGAGCCCCAGAGTCAGCAATCTTTTTATAATTTTGTTAAACTCCTCTCCCTGGTCTTTGAATTTTTCGGCAAGAACACCAAAGCTTGGATTTTTGGTGCATTCCTTCAGAATATTCGCCATTTCACTCTTAAACCTGAAGGGGATTGTATTCAGTGAAACATAGACCCCCCTTTCACTTTCATTTTTGAACTCCACCATAGAGTTTCCGGCAAACTTTATTATATGGTCATCACTGTACTGCGTTTTTGGTTTGTTTATCATGAACTCAAATCTCAGAATATTCGGGACAAGCCTGTATATTTTGAGCGGTCTCTCATCTATCGACACTGGTTTCCATTTGGCGGTGACAATATTGTATTTTCTGAGATTCTGGAGGCATATCGAAACCCTTGATGGTGAGATATTTATTCTTTTTGCTATCTCGCTGGGTGAAGAAGGGCCATTCTCCTTAAGGAAATTGATTATATTCCTGGTTGTGAGATTGGAAATAAGGTTAAAGGTCTTTATGGCATCCTCACCTTCGTGGATTGTTATTTTCATAAGCTATTCTGTATGATTTAACCTGAAACTTTTAAAGTTTACACAATTTCACATGATATTATGTGAAATAAAATATTATTTTTGTAAATCAATATATATTTAAAATTTATAAAAAGAGTTATTTCTGAAAAATATATAATGTTTTAAAAAACGACAGTCTATTTAAATATTAATTCAACTGTTCTATGTTCTTGGGGTCAGAGAGAAATGGTTAACAAACAGGATTTGTTATGTATAATTGGGCAGGAAAAAAGCAGGACCAATCTTAAATTGCTTGAAGAGGCAAAAAAGAAATTCAATTCGGTCTTTTGGGTTCCTATTAATAGTATAGCAATAGGTCTAAAAGACGATTTTTCAATAACCTACAGGACATGCGACCTTTTGAAATTCCATGCCATATTTCCAAGAATATCGAAAAGATTTTGTTCTTACGCTTACCAGATCCTTTCGCTTTTCCCCTCAGAAACATTTATGCCAATAAAACCCATAAGTTTTCTGCTTGCTGACGAGAGATTCT
>JAFCEM010000071.1 GCA_017609145.1 Candidatus Aenigmatarchaeota archaeon
TACAATTCTAATAATATTAAATTTAACGAAACTTTTAACTTGAGAAACAATACTATCATCACGGGAAATTATCTTGCAACTTACTCGTTTGAGGGAGAGGTGGGAAAGGAAGGCACGGATATAGGTTTTGTTAAATCAATCGTGTGGCAAGGTGAAAACTGTGGCATAAGAGTCCTAAGCGAAAAGCAGGGGCACGATACTGTTCTTGAGCTTTATGACAATAATGCTACTTCAAATATTGCTATTAATGCACATATAAATGCAACGCAAAAAGCGCGTGGTACTCTTGAGTTCTGGATAGCAGAGAATGATACAACAAAGCGAGCCGTGGTATGGGGGCAACAAAGCGGAAAAAATTTGTTTGGTGTAAAGATTGATAATGCCCAAATATATGCATACAATCACACATGGACAGCGCTTGAAAGCCTTCAGGATTTGACCTGGGCACATATAAAAATAGAATTTGAGTGTGGGACGGGAGGCTATAGGGGTTTAGCAAATGACACTTACTTTATGTACGTTAATGGGCGAAAGTATGGAGCGTTTGATTTTTATTATAATGTGTCACATTTAAATCAGTTTAATATATACACGCTTAACGAACATGCTAACTACCGTGTTTACTTCGACGCGATTGGCTTTAGCTGGGATGCTGATTATGTAATCGGGCAGAACCGCGCTCCATTAATTCAGAAAACAAATCAGCTGCAAGTCGCGGCGATGGAATTCGCACTTGAGGATGTTAACGTGCCTTATGAGGAATACTTTGAAGGCGGACAATGGAAACTGCACGGGATTGATAAAGGCGGGAAAGATACAATGGTGCGCCTTTATCCGGACGGAGACCATGACAATAAGATAAAGATAAATGCGACAGGCACGTATTGGAATAACTACATAACATATTCAGAGATAAAGGACGCAAATATTTATAATATAACCTGGAAAATATATACCCCCTCGGTTTCAGCCAATTCTTGGTGGTATTTTAATGTAACTACATATGGTGCGGGAAAAGTATTAAGCATTTTTGTAAGAGATGAACCGACGAGTAGCAATAGCAAAATAGGATACATAAACAACGCAGGCAGCAAAGTAAATTTAAAAACAAACCTGAACATAGATAACAAATACATAATCTTTAATGCATATGTTGATTTTTATAGTTATACTTGTTTCTTGAATATCAATATAAATGGAATGAAGAGCTTGCACTTCTTCCCGCTGATGGCCAGCTCCGGTTTTGAATATTTTTATGATTTTACGATTCAGAACCGCTACTATTCAGGAGGGCCGTCATACAATTATTTTTATGTAGACTATATAGGAATATGGGCAAATAGTAGCTTAGACACTACATATGGAACCGACAAAGAGCAGGGCTTTGGCATCCTGCAATTAGCAAAAACCTTAAACTTAGAGCGCACACATCTCATAACTGTTAATGGTAATGGGAATTTTGGCATATATGCTATATCTGGCTCTTACACGATAGGAGAAACAGCGACCACGCTAATCGCGCAAAATGACTATACAAATACTGCATTTAAGAATCATTATCAAACGAAAACGATAAGTTCAGCATCATTATTGATTTTTACAAACACGTACTATAATATAGATTCAGTTAATGTTGAAGGTGTCAAACTGACAGAAGGCAGTAATACTTATTACCCTTCATTTACATATTCAAATGTAAACAAGGATAACAATTATTTCTGGGTTGATGATAACAATCGGCTCAGTTTTAAAATAGATATTGCTAATAACGATACTCTCGAATACATTCAACTAACATTTGATGTAAGCTATACTACTGCTAATTATAGCTTTAGCTTTCAAACTCAGGGTTCAGGGGACGCCGATACTTCTATCTTTCTTGACTATACCGATTCTACAAGCTCGGAAATACAGTTTGGGCTTAATGTAGGATACAGCATTTTGCTACCGCAGGTAAAAACGATAGATAAGATTCGCATGGTAATAACTGATAATAATGATAACGATTACACGGGAAAGTCAATTTCTGGGGCTATTTACAATGTAGAGATGATATATTACCCTAACATACAAGTAACTATTACTACAAGCATCCTGATTGACTTGACAATTATTCTAATAATGATGCTAGCGCCTACTTTATTATTGTATGTTAAAATGGGCACTAAGGCTGTCTTACCGATGTTAGTCATGATGTCATTCGTTTGCTTTGTCATGGGGCTAATTCCAGCTTGGCTTTTCTTTATCATGATTATATTTTTCGTTGCAATTGTTTTTGTAAAACCTAAGGATGAGGTGAGCTAAGCTTGGCAGACTACAATTGGATATTTGGGATAAGCATGATGTTTGCTATAGCCTTGCTTATGAATGTATTAATTCGGGGCGATGGCAGGACATTTTTTTTGTTTTTAGTTGTAATGTGTGCGCTTGTAGTGTGGGCGGGGCTTTTAGATTTGTGGGTTCTGATACTCGCGATTATAGGAAGTATAATTGTATTGTTTATTTCAATTAAACAAAAAGGAGTTGGTTAAATGCTATTAGGAGTAATTATAGCAATAATGTTATTTTTAACATTGTTTAGCGTTATTTTAGGGCAGAGCTGGACGGGAAGCTCTGTCGAGAATCTAGTGAATACCGAGCTAACGCAAAATGGAACAACAACTACAGTAAGTCTTGGTGGTAGTGATGCTATATTCAGCATAGACCCATCGACGATTACAGGAGCAATCTTGTGGCTATCTGTTATAGGTACTGCCGTCGCGCTAATCGGGATTCAGGTCGTCGGGTCGGGGCTAGCAGATGATGCTGTTAAAACGTTAAAGATAGCAATATTATACATGGGGCTCTTTTGTTTTTTTTTTGTATTAACATGGAATTTAATAACATCAATACAAACTTTTGCTTCAATCATCTATGTAACTTTAACAATTCTATATGCTGTAGGAGTATTT
>JAFCEM010000072.1 GCA_017609145.1 Candidatus Aenigmatarchaeota archaeon
GGGATATTGGTTAGCCTACTAAAGGCTAACCAAGCTACCCATTTATTCTTGTCTTCTGAGAATTAGTGCTTTAGACCACTGGTGAAACACCAGTGGAATTCTTTATTTAAAAACAGGCAGCAAAATTATCCCTTACATCTTCTTGAATCTCTTTTTCAGCTTTTCAAGGACATGAGGAAGTGTTGTATACTCCATTTCTTCGGGCGGTAGGCGGTGAGGCATTAGTGGCCCGTGAAGCCTCAGGTAATCGGTTATCTCGCTCGCCTTTTCCCTTGCCCTGTCAAATGCAACATCATCGAACAGGTCAACCGGGCTCAACAGCGTGCCCTTGCTTATCTGGAAACCCAGGCCTATCACCCTTGGCGGTCCATCAAAGCGCGTGGGATGGTTGTCCTTCTCGGAAACCGGCATCAGTGGCATGTTATGCGAGCCCCTCATGCCCCCGGCAACGAGATGGGGCATTGCAAAGGGCTCGACGCATTCGCCCACTGCAGGGAAGTCGTGCTGTGCCCTGACCATCATGACAGGATCGTCCTTTCCGACATATTTGCCTGCTATTAGGCTGAGCCTGTCCGTGGACGTGGATGCCGCTATCTCCCCTGACTTCGTATAAACCCTTTTTATAACATATCTGCTCGGAGTGCCTATCAGCGCAAGGATGTCATAAATTTCTTCAGGCGCGGACAGCTTTATCTTCTTGTGACCGATAAGGTCATGGACCTCGAAAACAAAGCCGTCATGCAGGTTCGGGGCTATTACTAGCCCTGCTGTATTGAAGGGGTCAGCGAATATCTTGTACAGAATATAATTCCATGCACCGGGCTCTGTCTTGTCAGCCATGAATATCAGCAGAGGCTCTGACTTCCTTTCCTTGAACTCAATCTCGGAAGCACCGGGCCCCATTCCCCTGACATTCCCGGAGAAAGTATTGGCAAGCAGGTCCTGTCCTGCACCGTACAGTTTAAGTCTTTTCGCGATTTTGGTGCACGCTTCAAATGTGTTCCATGCAAGCTTGTGTATTTCCCTGTTATTCTCACCTTTCCTGTGGGTCATTATCAGCTCAAGATCGTCCCCTGCATGAGTAACGTAAAAATCAATAAGCTTTCCGCTTCTTTTGGCCTTTTGCAGGCTTTTTCTGGCCTGTTCCAGTGTTTTTGGATGAACCCTCTGATGTCCTGGGTGGCTGCCTATATCAGCCTTTATCACAGACACTGTAACTTTCATAATTAATATTTGTAAACCCACTTAATAAATGGGGGTTCAAAATGAAATTTCCCGTGACTGTGATTAATTTCAAGGCATATGAAAAGGCTTCCGGTGAGAATGCAATGAAGCTTGCAAAAGTGTGCGAATCCGTTTCAGTGGAGTCCGAAGTTGGTATAGTCGTGTGCCCGCAGCATACGGATCTGCACATCGCCAAAGAATTGAAGATTCCGGTTTTTTCCCAGCACTTCGACCCAGTCGAACAGGGAAAATACACAGGCAGTGTAAGCGTGAATGCCGTAAAGCTTGCAGGGGCACAGGGTTCGCTTATAAACCATTCAGAAAAGAGGATTGCGTTTAAGGATATCAGGAAATGCATAGAGCTTGCCAAAAAGCATAATATAACCTCGCTATGTTGTGTGGAGAGCCTGAAGGAGACAGAAAAAGTGCTCGGGTTCGGGCCTGACATGATTGTTTTTGAGCCGCCGGAGCTTATAGGCACCGGTGTATCGGTATCAAAAACCAAGCCGGACATAATAAAAAAATTCTGCGATATTGTGGGGAACAGTAGCGTCCCGCTGGTTGGTGCGGGTATAAGCAACAGGAACGATGTTACCGAGTCTCTGAGGCTCGGTGCAAAAGGCGTAATACTGGCGTCCGGTTTTGTGAAGGCGGAGAATCCGAAAGCCTTTCTGGAAGATATCACCGGAGTATGAGCTTCATATTTTAAACCTGCCCTGAGCAAGCGCAAGGGCACCCTGAATGACATTCCCGTCTTTCAGTTTTGTGAATCTCATCTCTGGCATCCTGTTTATCAGGTAGTTCTTTATGTGTTTTTGGCTCTTCTGGATATAATCCGGGTTTTTAAGAGCAACAGGACCGCCAAGAACTATCAGCTCGGGGTCATAGCAGTTAATCAGATTTGCAATACCCATAGCATTAATCTTTGCAATTATTTCCAGTGCATCCTTTGCCGGTTTCTCTTTTTTTGCTAGCTCAAAGAATTCCTTTGCGTTTTTTATATTTCGGTTGAAGCCCGCCTGCTTCATGAGATATGACGCAAAGACTGGTATGCCCGTCCCTGAGCAGTATGCTTCCCAGTGCCCGCGCTTTCCGCATCCACACTTCATCCTTTCTTCCATGTCCAGCACAGTGTGACCTACTTCGTGTGCATTGCCATCCTTTCCGAACAGAATTCTTCCATCAACAAAGATGCCGGCACCTATCCCCGTGCTTATCGTAAGATAGATGAAGTTCTCGGTATTCGCATCACCGAAGCACTTTTCGCCAACAAGGGCTGCAACACAGTCGTTCACTAAATATAATCTTTTGTGATGCTTCTCAAAGAGCTCTCTCACATTGAAGTTCCTTATCCGGGTATTTGGGGATTTCAGTATGATGCCCTTCTTCATGTCTATGGTACCGGCCGATGCTATGCATGTTGCACTGACATCCTGGTTCTGCTTCAGGATGGTTTCCAGCTGCTTCTTAAACTCACTGTTCGTCTGGCCGGTCTCTTCGGTGTGAATGTTCTGCCTGTTGTTATCAGAAACTCCGACCATCAGTTTGCTTCCACCTATGTCTATTCCTACCGCCTTCATCAGACCACTTTCCATATCTAAAAAATAATTGTCTGCAACTCTGTCATGTTTCTAATGCTTTCCTTTATGCCTTCCCTGCCTATACCGGATGCCTTATTCCCGCCGTAAGGGAATATACCTGTTCCATGCTT
>JAFCEM010000073.1 GCA_017609145.1 Candidatus Aenigmatarchaeota archaeon
GGGAGGAATAATCAACGCACTGGAAGGTGCGGACATGGCGGCCGAAGTAGTTTGCGAAGCCCTGGAGAAAGGGGACGTGAGAACCACTGAGCTTTCGCGATACACCAAACGCTGGAAGAAAACCGTCGGCAGGAGCAACAACCTGTTCTACCATGCAGCGAATGCATTTTACAGGCTGAGCGATAAAGATATGAGTTACATGGTCAATAAACTTATAAAAAACCCTGAAATTATAGATGAAAAAGGTGTTAAACCAGAGAAATTAATCCTATTGATCGCACTGGCGAAACCCAGTTTCACGCTGAGGATGATTAAGTCCATCATATTTAGAAAGTGACCGTCGGACACTGGATCAACGAAGTATGGAATCAGTGGAAGAGAAAAGAAGCTTTACTGAAGCAAATAGTTTGAAAGTGGATAGGGCGAGGTGTATAGTTTGTGGAGCATGCACCGCGGTTTGCCCGGCTGAGGCACTCGTCCTATTCGGGCTGAAACTTGAACTAATAAAAGAAAAATGTATATCTTGCGGACTATCGGAAAAGGTCTGCACTACAGGAGCACTTACATGCCCTGTAGGCAAATAATGAATCCCGTGGGAGGAAAGCTTGGACACAAAAGAAGCTACAAAGGTGACAAAGATTGTCGTTGGACCGCTTCAGACAAACTGCTTTATTATAAATTGTATTGAAACATCAGAAGCCGTAATTATCGATCCCGGCGGAGACGCAGAAAAAATAATCGAAACTGTAGAAAATCATGATTTGAATCCTGTTCTAATAGTGAGCACTCATGGACATATTGATCACGTTGCAGCGGTATCCGAACTGAAGGACTATTTCAAAGTAAACTTTGCAATCCATGAAGAGGACCGTCATATACTCAAGGCTTCGATTGAAGAAGCTCCACTATGGGGTTTTCACAATGTCAAAGAACCTCCCGTAGAGATCCTGCTGTCCCAAAGCGACTTGATCGAATTTGGAAATATCAGGGCAAGCATATTGCATACACCCGGCCATACCCCGGGAGGAATATCAATTCTCCTGGACGGCAAGGTATTCGTGGGAGACACTATTTTCGCTTCTTCAATCGGCAGAACCGATTTCCCGGGAGGAGATTTCGAAACCCTGATGAATTCGATTCGCGACAAACTCTTTACACTTCCGGACGATACAACCGTTTACCCCGGCCACGGTCCCGAAACTAAAATCGGCATCGAAAAAAAGTCAAACCCTTTCACCAGTGGACTCATTTAACGTAATCAGGGGAAAACATATCAGCGTCCGGAAATTTGAAATTATGATTGAATTGATATTCTGGATATCGTTTTTCACAATTCTTTACACTTACATAATCTACCCGTCCATAATCATTGCTATAAGTAAAATAAAAAGAAAACGGACACCGGAATTTGATGAGACATTTCTCCCAACTGTTACGATAGTTATAGTCGCATTTAACGAGGAAAAACACATCAAACGGAAAATCGACAACTGCAGGTCTCTGGACTATCCAAAGGATCGTCTTCGAATCTGTGTAATTTCCGATGGTTCAACAGATTCAACCAATGAAATCCTGCGGCTGGAGGAGGGGATAATTTTTATTGAAGACAATATAAACAGGGGGAAAAGCTTTCAATTGAACAGGGCGATTTCCCTTTGCGACAGTGAAATCATTGTTTTCTCCGACGCAAGGCAAGTCTTTAAAAGCGACGCCGTAAAGAAACTTGTCAGAAACTTCAAAACGGAAAATATAGGAGCTGTAAGCGGGGAACTTGTATTCCTTGAAAAAGGAGGTGAAACCGCCAAGAGTATCGGACTTTACTGGGAGTATGAAAAACTCCTGAGGAAAGCGGAGAGCGAGCTGGATTCTTCCATCGGCGCAACAGGAGCTATATACGCAGTCAGGTCGAATCTATTATCGTCCATACCGGAAGATATAATACTCGATGATGTGGAAATACCAATGCAGGTCGTCAAAAAAGGATACAGAGTTATTTTCGAGTCAGAAGCGATAGCCTATGATTACCCATCAAGCGAAATAGGTCTCGAGTTCAGAAGGAAGGTAAGAACTTTAGCGGGTAACTATCAGCTTTTTATAAAGAATCCATGGTTTTTCAATCCGTTCAAAAACAGGCTGTTGATTCAGACGTTTTCTCACAAGCTGCTCAGGTTAATAATTCCCGAGATGCTCATCCTGCTTTTTATATCTTCAAGGCTTATGGAAGGACCGTTTTATAATGTGCTCTTTTACCTACAATGTATCTTCTACATCGCAGGATTGGCGGGTATATTCTTTAGAAAACTTAGAAACATCGGTTTAATAAACTTTCCGGCTGTATTTCTTACACTGAACGCGGCATCAATCGTTGCACTATACAAAGTCTTATCTGGAAAAATAAGTGTAAGGTGGAAAAAATAAACCGATAACAGAGCAGAAAAAGAGGAACAACGAATATGGCGAAAAAGGATCTCACCGTTATACTGATCACTTCCGTTTTCGTACTGGCCATTACCGTCATATCCCTGTTATCGATTAAAGCTGCAATTGGTGTTTTCCTCGCTGCAGTGGTTCTAACCGTCATCTTCACAAATCCATTCAACGGCCTGATACTGTATATCGTGCTGCTTTACTTGAGACCTCAGGACTTCATCCCTGCTCTGGCGAAGATGAAAATAATCCTGTCCCTTGCTCTGGTTATAATCGTTTCATTCCTGCTGGAGGGAACAAGAAAGGCAAAGAAAATTTCCATGTTTCCAACCCGCCAGCACGTCCTTATGCTGGCCCTTCTCCTGGTGGTCCCCATCAGCAACATAATAAACGCAAAACTTACCTTTGCATGGAAGGGATTCGTCGATTTTTCCAGCGTTTTCCTCCTTTTCCTG
>JAFCEM010000074.1 GCA_017609145.1 Candidatus Aenigmatarchaeota archaeon
ACAACAATGAAATCGCTGAAAAGGCACGGTTGCTAAGGAATCTTTCATTCGACAAGAAAAGAACGTTCATTCACCAACATATAGGTTTCAATTACCGGATGACAAACATCCAGGCCGCGATTGGTCTTGCACAACTAAAAAAAATTAGTCAGACAATAGAAAGAAAGCGAAACAACGCGAGGATATATAATGACCTGTTGTCACAGGTTTCATGGATTAGAACTCCAATTGAAAAGGATTATGTGAAATCAGTCTACTGGATGTATCCAATTCTTGTTGATAAGAAAGTCAACAGGGACAGAGTCAGGGCACATCTTGAAAAGAATGGCATCGAGACCCGCCTGCTTTTTGCCCCTCTGCACAGTCAGCCTGCATTTAAAGGCATCTTAAATACATCAGAAAATTACCCTGTGTCCGAGGACCTATATGCACGCGGTTTATACCTTCCATCAGGTACGACTTTGACTGAAGAGCAGATACATTTCGTTGCTGGTGTTTTGAAGAAGTTCAATTTTTCCTGATGGATATTATTGATAAAAGCCCCATTAGTATTATTACCAGATAGGATACTATACTATACATGAAAACACCACCGGTTATTGCTGAAACGGGTGCGGCTACGAAGACCATTGCCAGTATCACTGCAGAAGCCTCAAACGAGCCCAAGCTACCCGGTAGAAAACTCAGAGTCCCTATCATCATGGCCGCGCATAGAACGAATATGCAGATATTTAAAGGAATCCAGACACCAACAGACAATATGCCGAAGAACAGGATACCGGCTTCCATAAGCCAGACAAGAATCGTTAGCAGAAAGAAACCCGCTATTGACCTGATGCTTATTTTATCCATGGTGTCATAGAACATATTGATATTTATCTTCCTCAGGATTTTCATCCTTCTTGACAGCCTATTCATGAAAAATGTGCCGACCCGCCTCTTAAGAATCATCACAATTACTACTATAATTATTACAGCAAAGGCTACAGCAAGAATGGAAAATGTGAATACCTGCTGAGTGAAACTTATGGCAAAGAATATAAGACCGGCTGCGATAAACATTAGCATAACCAGAAAATCCATCGCCCTTTCCATAAAAATGGGAGACAGTGTCTTTGACATGTTTTGTCCACCAACTTTCTTCAGAAAATAGACGCGTACAGGTTCTCCTATTCTCCCGGGTGTGAATACACTAACAACACTTCCACCAAGGAATGATTTCAAAGCATCACCAACCGATACGTCGATATCTGCGCTCCTTAAAATAAGAAACCACCTCAACGACTTTAGCATCAGCATAGTTACGACAAAGTAGAACACAATAACCAGAAAGAATGGGTTGGCTCCGGCTATATACTGGACCACTATACCAAAATCAGCATATAGAAGCATAAATATTATTATTATTGCACTTATACAGAATCCAATAGTAAACAAAAACACCCTCTTGGACAGCATAATAATAATTTGCCGACTGGGTTAAAAATAGCAATCCAAACCAGCAGATTTATGTTCAAAACATCCTGTCTTTCCAGGTTTTTGGCGTCTTCTGATTTATTATTTCAAGGTCCAGGTGATATTTGAATGGCTTGGGACCCCGCGTTCTTATGTATTCTATCATTTCCTGAAGACCATTTTTTAGTGTATACCTTGTTTTGTAGCCTAAAAGCTTTCTGGCTTTGTCTGCAGAGCAGTTCGCGAGCCTGACTTCCTGTGGCCTGTCAGGCATATAAATAGGCTCCAGTTTGAAACCAATAAGCCCGGCAATTACTTCGGCCAGCTTGTTGATTGTGATAAATTCCTCGTCCGGGCCAATGTTTATAATCTCACCATTTAGCCCCTTCTGAAAAGCCACTTTCTCCAGGCAGTCTATGTCATCCTTTACAAAAGAGAAGCAGCGCTTCTGTTCGCCGTCACCGTATATTATGGGCTGTTTCCCTTGGAGCATACGGTTGATGAATATGGATGCGACGTTTCTGTAGGGGTCATCATACTTCTGTCTTGGACCTATTATGTTGTGGGGGACTGTTACTATATACTCCATACCATGTGTTTCTGCCATATTCCTGAGGAGCAGTTCGCTAGCATATTTCGATATCCCGTAAGGATCCTGTGGCTTTGGAATCATGTCTTCTGTGAACGGGACCTTATTCTCGCCGTATCGGGCCATTGAAGAACAGAAGACAAACCTTTTCACATTATTTGAAACTGCAGCGGATATAACAGATGCCGATGCTTCATAGATATTTTTGCTTATTAGATGCGGACTGAACACCGAGAGGCCCTCATATGCAGTGGCAGCACAATGATAGACCACATCACAATCCTTCATTATTTTTTTCATGGAATTCAGATAGACACAGTCATATTGATAGAACTCAGCCTTGGAAGGGACATTATCCAGATACCCGCCTATAAGATTATCACAGCCAATTACCTCATGTCCCTTTTCCAGCATCCTTTCTGCTAGGTGACTTCCAAGAAAGCCGGCAACCCCGGTTATGAATATTCTGGACATTGATTACACCCATGAAACCTTCACATACGTGAAACCATATACTTCTTTAAAAAGCATTAATTTAAAACCTTTCATTAGTTGGTTATATGAAAAAACCAAATATATGCATGCTCACCAACCTTTTCCCTCCGGTATTTGGTGGAGCAGAAATATATGCATCCGAGCTGTCAAAAACGCTTGCAAAAGACGGCAATAAGGTAATGGTGCTGACAAGGCGAGTCCACAACACCGAATCACATGAAAATATGAATCACATGAAAATATAGATGGAATAATAATAAAGCGTCTTTCAACACTCAGAATCAGCGGACCGAGGGGGTTAT
>JAFCEM010000075.1 GCA_017609145.1 Candidatus Aenigmatarchaeota archaeon
AACTGCCTTGCAGCAAAAAACGAAGAGGTTCTGATAATAGCAGACAGCGGATTTCGGGATAGAAGAACATCCCCTATTCTCGCGGGCGGTTACTACATGGCGGCCAGGGAACTGGGACTTAAAACAAATTTTGTTTTACAATCTGTTAAGTCATCTGCTGATGCGGCAGACTCCGATGTCATTAATAACCTGAAAAGTATAAAGGAAGGCAGCATTTTGATAATCTGCGTGTCAAATAAACTGGGCGAAATCAAGCCCACATCCAAAAGCTTCAGGAAATTTGCAAAAAAAAAGAACCTGAGGTTCATATCGAGTACATCCTTGGGCACAATAGGCGATGGCAACTTTAACACGCTCATGAGGGCAATAGACATTGACTACAAACACCTGCAAAAGAAACAATCTGTAGTTAAAGAGGCCCTGGATGATGCTGAATTGATACACATAAAAACACAGGCTGGCACAGATCTTGAAATAAAAATCAAAAACATGAATGCTGTTTCCAATGATGGTAACTACATCACTCCAGGCACGGGAGGCAATTTACCCTGTGGCGAGGTCTACATACCACCATTGGGTAAGGATGGTGCCAACGGAAAGGTGGTTATAGACACAAGCTCAAGAAACATTGAAAAAACCCTTCTCCTGAAGGAGCTCATAACAATTGAACTCAAGAGGGGAAGAATTATAGATATCAGTGGCGGTAGGGAGGCAAAGCTCCTTGAGGAAAGTCTCAGGAACAGTGAGAGAAGAGCCAAACGGCCAGAGAACATCCGCCTACTGGGAGAATTTGGCATAGGCATGAATCCCAATGCAAAGATAATAGGTTCAATGCTCCTGGACGAAAAGGTAATGGGCACCGCACATGTAGCAATAGGCAGCAACAGCTGGTTCGGTGGCGATATCAAGACCTTGATACACTTTGATCAGGTATTCAAAAAACCTGAAATAGAGATTGATGGAAAGTTATTAGTAATCTAATCAAAACCTTTTACTATAAAGTCTAATCAAAACTTTTTAGTATAAAGTTTGCCATCTTTTCAGACTGTGTCTTTGAATCAAAAGCCTCAATATCTGTTAGTTCTTTCATTTCTTTTCTTCCGACATCGGTTATGGCTCCCATACCTGAAATCAGTACGGGTGCAATGTTGTGTCTTTTTTTAAGAACGAGCTTACCACCATAGGCACCAAGCCCATCATAACAATTCAGTATGAATTTTGGTTTGTATTTTCTAAGCGTTTTATTCCCAATAAGTATTGCAGTTTCCCTCTGCAATATCCCATCTGCAATTTCCAATAAAACAAAATCCGGATTCTCTGCCGCAAGGTTGGTGAATATCCTGAGGAAGATATCTTCCAGTTCCTCTTCAGATAGATTTTCTGAAGATGGATATCCGGCATCAAGGATACCATAGGACCTGAATGCACCTTTTGCACTATAACAGCCCGTATCAAATACACTGCCTATGCCTGTTAACTTTCCACAACCAACCTTGTGACCCCTTTTTACCAGGGCACCACATAGCTCAGATGTGGTTGTGGTTTTTCCTGATTCCATGTTGACGCCTATAACAATAATTAACCCGGGATTTTTTTTAACATCCTTCACAGGAAGGGCAAACTGTCTTATGTTAATCTTTTTGCCTCTGTCCACCACAAAGCCCATAAATTCAAGCTTTAATTTTACAAAATCTGCTCTTGTGGATTTTATTATTCCAGATTCACCCCCCTGCTGGAGTAAATCAATAATGTCCCCTTCTTTTAGATGCTTAGGAACAACACCATGCAAAACGCGTGTTGCATACCGGTCACTCAAGACAGAAAGCAAAATATCTCCATTCTTTAGCGGAATCTTTTTGTTATCAGGACTTCTTACATATTTCAAGAAGGCATTTTCTGATGAGTTCAGGCACCTGACAAGAACCACATCCCCCTTTTCACAATCACCTTCTTTCATAAGCTCCATTTCTTCAGGTAGCTTAACATTTTTGGCTGCAGCAGGTATTTTAAAATCCATAAAACCATTGAAGTTATAATTGTCTTGAAATTATTTATATCAAAGTTGGATGAGCCCGAGGGGATATTCATATCCTTTCTTTCATTAACGTTTCTTTGCAAGTTCGTATTGAAAGAAAGGTTACTTCGAACCCCTGACCTACGGCTTTCTTCACAGGCTTAAGCCTCAATTCTTCTAAACTCATTTAGAAGACCGTCGCTCTATCCAACTGAGCTACGGGCCCATAGCTTATCAATCATTTATTATTAGAATTAAACTACTTAATTTGTTTTAAAACCTTTTGCGCCCTTTCCCTTCCAATGGCAAGAATAAACGGCGCGAGGCGGGGCCCCTGTTCCCGTGCAATCAGTACATGATAGACCGCTCTGAAGAAATCCTTATTCTTAATACCGGTCTTCTTGCATATTTCGTAGAATGTGTTGAAGAGAGTCCTCTCATCCATCTTCTTCTCCAGGACCTGCGCTAGCTCCAGAATTGCGGCTCTCTCCTTGGAATTAAGCCTGACCTTGGGCTTCTCCTGGATCTCAAACTTATACTTTTCAGGTGCAAATCTCTCCAGCCAGTTCTTTGCCCTTTCCAGCATGTTTCTATACCTCTCTTTATCAAAACCATTCAGTTTCTCCAGTGTTTTTGCCTTGGACAGGGCCTTTCCAACATCCCTGTATATGTTTATTAGCGTAACTGCATGTTTGAAATTTACCTGAACGGGCATTCTCTTCTCGGGCTTTTCAATACAACTCAGCTCATAAATCCTGCTTTTCTGCATCTTTTCCTTCCTCCCAACCTTTTCTTTGCTATAATAAACCCTCTCGGTTTTAT
>JAFCEM010000076.1 GCA_017609145.1 Candidatus Aenigmatarchaeota archaeon
TGCGGGTTTTTTCTCCGGAAACTTTTCTTTCCTTTCCAACTCCCCGGCTTCCATTGCTTTTTTTAGCTTCTTCATTATCTGGTTCATCTCTGTCTCTTCCAGCTTTACGGGCAGCAACAAAGCTTCGGCACCAACCTTTACTTTGTCGGTTCCGAATCTTGGGATGATATGAAAATGCACATGGGGTATCACCTGCCCTGCGGCCTTCCCGTTGTTCTGGACTATATTTACACCTTCGGCTTCCATTGCCTCTTTGGCAGCAGTTGCTACCCTTCTGACTACCCTGAACAGCTCCACCGCCTCTTCTTCGGGTATGTCCAGTATGGTTTCGTAATGCTTCTTTGGTATGACCAAAGTGTGCCCCTTGTTCCTCGGATTTATATCCAGGAAGGCCATTGCTTCCTCGTTCTCATATACCTTCTTTGATGGAATCTTTCCTGCTGCTATTGCGCAGAAAAGACACTCTCCTTGTGTCATTTTTGTACTCCATTCTGTACACGTTTTTCCGTAAACGCTTTTGGAACAGTTAATACCCGTTAATGTTAACTGCCATATTTTTATTTGGCGTTCACAGTTACCCATAAAAGGGTTTTTTGGATGGGGCCACCCGGATACTCAGCATACTGACAATACCTGCATAGTATTGCATTTGAACCGGGGTCGCAGGCTTTTTTGCCCACCCGCTTTGAACGAAAGCAGGCCCCAAAGCCTGAATGCTAACCAAACTACACTATGGCCCCGTTTATAACCTCCAGCCTAACCATATGAACGGTTAAGACATGTTGTATTAAAATTTATTACTTTTTATAAGTTATAAACCCATTTTACGAGACATATTACCTATTTAAGTACCGGACACAAAATTAAATATGATATTGAATGCTGGTCTCTGTGAATTAATTGGTTCCATAATCGGTGATGGGAATATTTATGACAAACGTCCATATTATGTCGAAATAACTGGTCATCCCAGAGAAGATTTGTTATATTTTGGGCAACTATTAGAAATTATAAAAAAAGAACTATCTTATGATGCCAAGATAAAAAATATATCTGGTGCGATAAGAATTCGCATAAACAACAAGACGTTTGTCAATTATTTAAAAACAATTGGTATACCCTCAGGAAAAGGCAAGTTTAAGAAAGTTAGAGTACCAGATAGAATTATTAAAAAATCCGGAAAATATCTAATATCATGCATTCGTGGAATTTTTGATACTGATGGATGTGTATTTTTTGACAAAAGAAAAACCTATAAAAACCCGTATATACGAATAACATTGCATATGTTTAATGGAAAACTTCTTTTCCAAATATCAAAAATATTAAATGATCTTGGTATCAAGAACACAATACCAATAAACGAACAATTTCTTTATATAAATGGAAAGGATAATGTGAAAAAATTCTTAAAAACAATAGGCTTTCATAACCATAGACATATTAAGAAGATTAATTCAATTTGTCCAGATATACTTTTGCCTCAGTAGCATAGTGGTAATGCATCTGCCTCGTAAGCAGAAGACCGCCGGTTCGAATCCGGCCTGAGGCTTATGGATGAAAGGTTGAGGGTCCGATACCCTCCCGGGCTTCAGTAAAATGTGTTATGTCTCCTAAATATGTTTTTACCAATCAATGACACAACTAATAATAATTTTGAAAAGTTATCATAAACACCATCTCTATGACCTATAAACAATAATATTATCTTTTTTCTCATTATTATTGATTTCATATATTGTTCTATAATCACCTATTCGCAGAGTCCAGAATTGGGTGTATTTCAAATACTTGCCTCTTTGTTCAGGAAACTCCTTTAATTCTTTTAGTTTTCTTTTTATCTGCCTGCGAGTCTCTACATCCATTTTTCAAGGGTTTTTATATCCATTGGATGTAGAAGTATTTCAAATATCTGAATCATCTAACGGTATCAAAATCTGCGGATTTTTTTCTGATTCCTTGCTCCTTTTCATTAGCGTCCTGAAGAATTCCATAGTCTTTACCTTTTCCTCATACAGAGCTATAATGGTTTTAACAGCATCACTTCTGCTTTTGAATTTGCCCTTTTCTACCCATTCATCTATTTCCTTAACAGTTTGTTCAGGCACTCTTAATTGAACTTGAACCATATTATCACCCTATGTAAACATGTTTGTTTACATGTCTAAACAGTTAACTATATCAATAACATGAAGTGTTACGAGCATATTTGTGCTCCCTGAACCTTTCGAAGAACCCCTTGCCAGTCTCGGTCTTCCTGTCTAGAGTCTTTGCGTAGTCTTCCATCAGCCTCTTCTGCTCCCTGCTAAGCTTTTCCGGGATCTCCACGACAACTTTCACAAGCTGGTCTCCTTTCCCCCTTCCGTGCAGTTCCGGCATGCCTTGGCCGCGCAGCCTGAAAACGGTGTGACTTTGGGTTCCTGGCGGTATCTTTATCTTAGCTTTACCGTTTATTGTCGGGACTTCGATATCGCCTCCGAGGACAGCGATAGGAAGGCTGACTGATGTCCTGCAGAAAAGGTCGCTTCCGTGCCTTTCAAAGACAGTGTGCTCCTTTATGCTCATCACAACATAGAGGTCTCCCGGAGGGCCTCCCTTGGAGCCCGCCTCTCCCTGGCCTGCCAGCCTGAGATACTGTCCGTCATCCACCCCCGCGGGAATTTTCACTTTTACTTTCCTTATCTTTTTCTCCTTGCCTGTGCCCCTACAATTCTTGCACGGGTTTTCTATGACAGTTCCTTCAC
>JAFCEM010000016.1 GCA_017609145.1 Candidatus Aenigmatarchaeota archaeon
TTTGCCCGGGCTCCCGCCTATGAATATGATTTCCTCTTCAAGGTCCGGTACCAGAGCATCAACTATTCCGGGCTCAAGGATTATCCTGCCAGACTCCAATATCTCATCAAGGTTCTTGAACTCTCCTTTGACAACATCCTGACCGAGCCTGGTCTTGGGAATCCATTCCTTCTTCTCTTCAACAGAGGGCCTTCTTTCCCTCATGGATATTCTTCCTCGCATGATTACTCGCCCATATATCTCCTTCTGTGTTTTATCTTCTCTATCCTTTTAAATATATCCCTTGCTCCTGAATATCTTTGTTGGTAAGCCTTTAAAATATTACTCCATGCTTCCTGCATGTGCCTGAAGTGTGTTGATTTGAGCGCCTCCATCAGAACATAGAGGTCTGCTGCCTGGTCCTCGACCTTTTTTGAGAACTTCCCCAGCCCGAAATCAATAACATAGAGCTTATTGTCCTTCAGCAACATGTTGGATGTTGTGAGGTCGCCGTGGATGATGCCTGATGAATGCATCCTTGCAACGGCGTCGCCGATGAGTTCGTAGACAGCCATCCTTTTTGACTTTTGCATGCTGTTAAGACGGTCCTTGAGCTTCCTGGCCTGTACGTACTCCATGCTTATAGAGAAGTCGCTGGTATCAAACACAAGGGGAGCTGCAACCCCTGACCTCCGTGCCCTTGAAATCAGCCCGGTCTCGCGCTTCGTCCTCTGTGAACGTATCCTCTCATCAAGCCGCGGTAGACGGTAGCCTTTTTTAATCCTGTCCTTCACAAGAACCTTGCCTTCCTGCCTGTTCTCAAGGTAGAGCACGGCCTCTGCCCCGCGCTGTATTATTCTGCGCATAGAATGTGTTTGAGAAGCCGGATTTAAAAAAGGTTCATTATAATATGGTTTTTTCCAGTCAACAACCACCCGTTGCCTGTTATATCAGTTATCTCAAACAGAACATGGTCCCCGAAATCGGTTTTTAGGTGAACTGTAGCCCTTTTCATAGAGAAGTGTCACGCTCCCTGTTTGTAAACCCACACTGCCCGGGTCCGAGGTACAGCCGCTCGTTATCAAAATAACAGCCAGACATATTAACGGCAAAAATACCAGTTTATTCATAATAATTGTAAGAGCGCTTAAAAGATTTTTAAGTATTCGCTACAAGTATCGTCATGATTTCAAGTCCAGTACCCGTGCCAGTAGTGCAGGTACCAACTTAGCCGGGTGAGCATTGGTCCATTTCTGCTTCAAATTTAAGCCTCTTTCCACAAATTATTCCTATGAGGTTTTGATGTTTTATGGGCTCTGAAAAGACTGAGAAGGAAGAGAACATTGGCCTTCGGTACAGGAAGTCGGATTTCTCCAAATGGTTCAATGAGATAATAGCAAAATCAGAGCTAGCGGACCTCAGATACAATGCAAAGGGTTTCCTTGTGCACAGGCCTTGGTCTGTAATGACAATGAAGGCCATGTACAGGATTTATGAGGCAGAGCTTGAGAGGAATGGGCACATGCCTGTTTGGTTTCCAGCATTAATACCAGAGCGCAACTTCAAAAAAGAGGCAGAACATGTTGAGGGTTTTGCACCGGAGCTATTCTGGATTACACATACAGGAGACAGACGATTATCAGAGAAACTGGCGCTCAGACCCACATCCGAAACCGCTATGTACAGCATGTATTCAAAGTGGATAAGGTCATGGAGGGACCTGCCGCTGAAGTTGTACCAGTCATGCCAGGTGTGGAGGTGTGACACCAAGGCCACCAGGCCATTTATCAGGGGAAGGGAATTCTTCTGGATAGAGGCTCATGACGCTTTTGAAACGAGAAAGGAGGCTGAAAACCAGGTAAAGGTGGATATGAAAACCACGGAGCAGATAATGCACAGGGAGTTTGGCATACCATTCATGTTCGTTCAGAGGCCTGAATGGGATAAGTTCCCGGGCGCTGTTCATACATATGCGGCCGATACCATAATGCCGGACGGCAAGATTCTGCAACAGCCATCGACCCATCTTCTGGGACACAATTTCGCAAAATCATTCGAAATAAAGTACAGGGACAGGAAAGGAAACGAGAAGCTTGTGTGGCAGACCTGCTATGGTCCGGCTATCTGGAGAATACTGGCATCTGTCATAGCGCAGCATGGTGATGACAAGGGTCTTGTATTTCCTTTCAAAATAGCGCCGGTCCAGGTTGTCATAGTTCCGATAGGCAAATCACCCGCTGTCAAAGAGGCATGCAAAGACGTGAGAAACAGGTTGGCCGATGCAGGCATAAGGACCATGATAGATGACTCTGACAAAAGGCCCGGATGGAAATTCAACCAGTGGGAGATGAAGGGTGTTCCGCTAAGGATTGAAATTGGCCCGAAAGAGGCAAAGTCAGGAAAACTGACTCTTGCCAGAAGGAACAACAGAAAAAAAGAAAAAATCAGCAATAAGGGTGTTGTAAAGATTGTTGAAAGGGCGGGCAATAAAATCACGGCATCGCTCATCAAAGCGGCCGATAAATTTTTCTATGAGAACATTCGCTCGGCCAAGAATATGGAAGAACTGGGTGCTATGCTTAAATTGGGTGGCTTGGTAAAGGTTAATTTTTGTTCAGTGGAAAGTGAAGGTGAACCGTGTGCTGATGAAATACAGGACAGGTTCCATGCAATGATAAGAGGAACAAGAGTTGACAAAAAGGAAAAACCAACCGGCAAATGCATAGTTTGCGGCAAAAAAGCTGCCCATGTAGTATATGTGGGAAAGCAATACTGATTTCTGGTGTTCAAATGAAACCAAAACTGCAGGACAAAAGATGGAGCAAGGATTTTGAGAAGCCCCTTTACGAAGAGTGGAAGAGAAAGAAGCTCTATGCGTTCAACAGGAAGAGCAGGAAGCCGGTCTTTTCAATAGATACTCCACCACCCTATGTCAATACACCAGTGCATATAGGACAGGCAACGACCTATATTCTCATGGATTTCTTTGCAAGGTTCAAAAGGATGACCGGGAATGAGGTGCTTTTTCCCCTCGGCCTGGACAGGAACGGTCTCCCCATAGAAATGGCTGCTGAGAAAAGATTCAAGGTAAAGCTCACTTCCCTACCGAGAAGAAAGGCAATCGCACTATGCAAAAGGATACTTGAGGAATCAAGCATGGCATCAACGGAAACATTCCTTCGCTCAGGTATAAGCTTCAATTCATGGGTTCTTGGAAAGCTTACGGGCGACGTCTATTATACGGATTCACCGGAATACAGGGCACTGACGCAGGGCACTTTCATAGACATGTGGAAAGCGGGGCTGATTTACGAGGATGAAAGGGTCTGCAATTTCTGCCCGGGATGCAGGACAACCATAGCAGACGCCGAAGTTGAGTATAGGAATCTGCCATCAACTTTCAATGACATCGTATTCAGATGCAAGGAAACCGGTGAGAAAATAATTATAGGAACCACAAGACCTGAGCTTGTGTGCACCTGCGGCATGGTGATATTCAATCCGAATGACAAGAGGTATAAGCACCTCGAAGGGAAGACTGCCATAACGCCTGTCTTTGAAAAGGAGGTCCCGATAAGGTCGCACCCGGCAGCTGAAATGGAAAAGGGAACTGGAATAATGATGATGTGCTCTTTCGGTGACCTTACTGATATAAGGTTCTTCAGGGAGATGAAGCTCGAGCCTGTCATAGCAATAGACAAGAGCGGAAAGATGAACAGGAATGCCGGCATTCTCAGGGGACTTGGTATTGAGAAGGCGAGGCAAAAAATGATAGAAGAGCTGAAAAGAAAAAAACTGCTCGTTGGTCAGAAAAGAGTTTCACACAGAACACCCGTGTGCGAAAGGAGTAAGGACCCGATAGAGTTCATATCAATGAAAGAGTTCTATGTAAGGCAGATTGACCAGAAACCGAAGATGAAAGAGATGGCAAAGAAACTGAAATTCTTTTCCCCGCGATCGAGGCAGATTCTCATCGACTGGATAAACACGGTCAGCATAGACTGGCCAATTTCAAGGAGAAGGTACTATGCAACCGAGATACCGCTATGGTACTGTAAAAAATGTGGTGAGCCAGTGCTTCCGCCAAAGGGCAGGTATTACCAGCCGTGGCAGGAAAAAGCACCTATCAAGAAGTGCCCGAAGTGTGGGGGAGGGGAATTCAGGGGTGAGGAAAGGGTATTTGATACTTGGTTCGATTCCTCAATATCACCACTTTACATACTGATGTACGATAAGGATGATGACTTCTTTAGGAAACATTCGCCATGTACTCTCAGGCCACAGGGAAAAGAAATAATACGGACATGGCTCTATTACACGCTCCTAAAGTGCTACCTTCTTACAAAAAAATCCATATTCAGGGACGTGTGGATTAACTATCATATCGTTGACGAAAGGGGGCACAAAATGAGCAAATCTGTTGGAAATGTCATAGACCCTGCGGATGTTATAGACAGGTTCGGCGCAGAGCCGCTGAGATTGTGGGCTGCGATCGAGGGCAACCTCACGCGGACTGATTTTCGCTGCTCATTCGAGAGGATAGAGGGAGCAGGAAAGACTCTCACAAAGCTCTGGAATGTAGCAAGATTCATATCAATGTTTCAGGCACCAGAACACAAACCAAAACTGATGGAAACAGATACATGGATACTACATGAAGCCAACAAGCTGGTTGAGTTTGCGGGGAAATGTTATGAAAACTACGACTTCCATAACCCGGCAGTGAGGATAAAGCACTTCCTTTGGGAAACATTCGCCTCGCATTATATAGAACTTGTAAAGAGCAGGGCATACAACCAGAACAATAAATTCAGCAGAGATGAACAGGATGCGGCGATATATACGTTAAACAAGGTTCTTGATATTATAATGAAACTCATGGCACCGGTCATACCATTCATAACATATATTATATATAGGAAATTGCACGGAAAGGATATCCATTTCACGGAATTTCCTGTGCCTGAAAAAACCAAAAAGCCCGGTTTCGATACAGACACTCTGTTGCAACTGAACAGCAGGATATGGAAAAAGAAAAGGGGGAAGGGGCTGTCACTGAAATCACCGATTAAGACCATAACAATCCCGCAAAAGTTCAGGGGCATAGAAAAGGACTTCAAGGAAACTCATAATATACAGGAAATCAAATACAGTTAGCTTGTTCTTTGTGAAAGGGTGCGAAATTCAGTAGGATGTATTTAAAGGCATTTCGCCATATTTTAATATGGAAGAAAAGATGAAAGAGCTTGAGAGGGAGATAAGCGGGCTTGAAGGTGCATGTATTGAGATTAATGTCTCTCCTGATTCTGAACTTCATTCTGAGATAAATTCAATGGATGACGAAAGAAGGGCTTTAAAAGATTCGTTTATTTAATTAGTACATACCGAAACTGGAAAAAGGAAATTACTCGACAATTGACAATTAAGAGGGAGCACTGGAGAATTGTGCAGTCATGCTCACCAAAACCCAAAGAAGTTTTAATACAAGAACCAAGAAATATACATGCTGGATATAGTTTTTTTGGGCACGGGCTCGGGGATTCCAACCAAAAAAAGGAATCCTGCGGCTATTTGGATGAGGTATGAGTCTGATAATGAGTACGTGATGCTCTTTGATTGCGGCGAGGGTACACAAAGGCAGATGATGAAAGCGCGGACCAATTTCATGAGGATTTCCAGGATTTTCATAACTCATTGGCATGCGGACCACTGGGCGGGGCTCATAGGCCTGATGCAGACCATGAACCTGGAGGGTAGGAAGAAGCTGCTTTACATATATGGCCCCGAAGCAGAGAGGTTCGTATCTGACATACTTGACCTTGACTACTGGGGCCCGAGGTTCAGGGTAATACCCAAGAATGTGCCATTCAACGGACAGAAAATTACCGAAATCGTGAAAGAAAAGGACTTTTCAGTATTATCCACACCGGTGAAGCACAGTGTACCTTCGGTTGCCTATTGTTTCAAAGAAAAGGATTCATATAATGTTGACCTGAAGAAGGCCGGGAAGTATGGCCTGAAACAGAGCCCGCTCATAGGAAAACTGAAGAGGGAAGGGAAGCTAAGGCACAACGGAAAGCTGGTGAAACTGAAAGATGTAGCCAGGATCAAGCCCGGGCTGAAGGTTGTTTATTCCGGAGACACGATGCCCTGCAACACGCTTACGAAGATTTCAAAGGATGCCGACCTTCTTATCCATGATGCCACGTTCCTTGAAGAAAAGGAAAGCAGGATGCATACCGGGGCAAAGGACGCAGCGGAAACCGCCAGGAAGGCTAATGTCAAGAAGCTCGTTCTTACACACTTCTCAAGAAGATACCAAGACCTCAGGCCCATAGAGAAAGAGGCCAAGAAAGTATTCAAAAACACCGTAATAGCAGAGGACTTCATGAAGCTTACTCTGAAGCGGTAAAATGCCAGGGACATTAAATTTAATAGCTTGGATGGTATTTTTTTAGCTATGTACAAAGATACGGAGCAAAAGGCCTTGGAAATAGATTTTTGCAGCAATATACATGACTGATAAATGTTGCTACCTTGGCTAGTGATTTTGGATTCATTTGGGGTTAACTTTTTATATGAATAGTTGTTTTATCAATAGAATACGCCTTAAGGTGAGCTTAGTATGGGAAATTACAAGTACATAACGAACAGAACCCTAAGAAACAAGAATAATGAAGAGAAAGGGAGGCTGAAGGCCTTTGTCAGGAACGGTTCTGATACTGCAGAGGGTGAGTATGAGTGTCCTGAGTGCGGGCACAAAGACAGGATAAACCAGGTATGGAAAAGGCCGTTCTCCGTGAGATGCTCCAAATGCGGCTTTCTGATGAAGATACCAAAACTCAAGAATGAAATCAAAAAGAAAGGTTAAACAACATATTAACAGTTTTTAATTCTGAAAACCAATATTGAATAATGTTCAAATACTTTACAGAGGTTATTTTTACAGTAATCGGAATAACAATAATTCTGATTAGCAATTTTGTTGTTGCATTGTCTTTTCCTTTCATTGTACCGATTTTGAATGTTGTGGGTGGGCTTATAGCTTTCGTACCTCCCATACTTGTTTTCTACATAGGATATAAGACAAAAAAAGAAATAGAACAGCAATTTATGATGTTCATAAAGGATTTCACAGAGTCTATCAATTCCGGTATGACGTTGCCGCTTGCACTGGAACACAGCCAGGACAAGGACTATGGTCCACTTTCACCACACATAAAAAAACTGGGAGCGCAGGTCAACTGGGGAATCCCATTCCAGAAAGCGCTTGCTGTTTTTGCAAAAAACTTGCAGTCATTGCCTATAAAAAGGGCCGTAAAAACAATAATAGAAACCTATAAAGTCGGAGGGAAGATTTCAGATACGCTTAATGCTGTTGGCAAATGCCTTATAACCATAGACAAAATAAAGAAGGAAAGGGCAACATCCGTTCATTCGCAGATAATCACATCATATCTCATTTACTTTGTCTTCATATTTATTCTTATCATACTTCAGGCTTTTCTTATTCCTTCACTAGTAACGGAAGATGGCGGCCTTACGGGGGTTATTGGCACAGAAACACCCGCAAGAGAGCTGTATACACAAAGTTTCATATATTTCATAATCATACAGGGCTTCTTTGCCGGACTTGCTACAGGAAAAATGGCAGAAGGTTCACTGGTGGCCGGGCTTAAGCACTCCGTGCTCTTGATTGTAATTGGATACACACTCTTCACAATAACCATACAATTCGAGATTAATCTTTTCTGACTCAAACATTTATACGACGAACAACTAATAATTTAATGATGAAAAGAGGGATATCCCCGGTAGTTTCAGTCGTAATTCTAATAGCGGTTTCGATTTCCATTGGGGTCATAGTTTCTACATGGATAACCCACCTCGTGGAGCAGGAGACCAGCTCATCAGAGCTTTGCGCTTTAAATACGTTGTATAACATAGAAACGGCCAGATTTAATATATCAGCAGACAATAAGCTTTTGCTTAAGATTACGAATGAGAATGAAAAGGAATTGTATGGTTTTGGTGTCATCATGGATAATGGCACGGAAATACTGACAATGAATTCAACAAATATCAGGATTGATCAGAGCAATATATCATCAACAAACACCTTGAAAAGAAAACAGTCAATTTACCTCATAGTCAATATGACCAACACAACAGAAGAAAGTTTTGATTATCAGGGATTTGGACTGAGTCTAACAACATCAAGCAATACCCAAATCATAGTCACGAATGAGGCGTGTGATTCAGTGGCAACGGATGCCATAACGAGCGTATCTACAAGTTGATTTATTAGAGAAAAAGGAGAATATAAAATATGAGAAAGGGTATTTCACCATTGGTTGCGGTTATAATGCTCGTAGCTTTCACTATGACTATGGCTGTTATTCTTGCCAGCTGGGCACAAAACTATGCATCATCATCAACAGAAGAAATAACCGAGTGTGCAGAGAGTGGTATTAAAATATACATATGCAAATGGATTACCGGAACTACTCCCAACGGTACACTGAAGATTGTAGTACAGAATACCGGAGATTATAACCTGACATTTGATGTTGTCCTGACGTTTTCCAATGAAACCAGGCACCCGGGACTGATACAAAGTTTCAATGAAGGTTATTATATAGATTCCCATGAGTATAAAACCGTGACAATAAACAATGTTAGTGATGACCTGTCCAAGGTCAAAGTGGAATCGAGAGAGTGCCTTAATTACGGGGTTTTGGATTCAATAAGCAAGTTATATATAACCGGCCTTCCTTCTTAAATATCGGTTTCATAAAGCTTATTACTCAATAAACAAAGTTATATAAATGTACAGGGAATACAAACAGATAATAGTAGTAAGAAGTGACCTTAAGCTCAGCAAGGGAAAGATGGCTGTTCAGGTCGCGCATGCATCCGTTGAGGCATACAGGAAAAGCGGCACAGAAGCAAGAAAATTATGGGAAAAAGAAGGAAGCAAAAAGGTCGTGGTCAAAGTCGACAGCCTTAACGAGCTACTGAAAATAAAGGAAAAGGTAAAGAATTCCGGATTTCCGTATTCGCTGATAAAAGATGCCGGAAGAACAGAAATACCACCGGGCACTGTCACCGCATTGGGAATAGGTCCGTGCGAGACAAAAAAAATTGACATGATAACAAAAAATCTTAAGATGGTTTGACATGGCAAAAAATAAAGAGTTTGAAAAAGCGTTCATGACGTATCAGATGCTTCAGAAGCAGCTTGAAATATTCAGATTGCAGGCGGTGCAACTTGAGAAGGAATTTATTGAGGTTGAGAAAACCAAACAGGCAATAGAGGGTTTCAGTAAGATGAAAAAAGACAATGAAATAATGATACCGCTAGGTAACGGGTATTTTGCCGAAGGTAGCATAAGCAATCTGAAAAAGGTTCTTGTGGGCCTCGGTAACAGCGTAATGCTGGAAAAAGAGATTAAGCCGGTTCATGAAAACCTGGAAAATAAAATAAAAGAAATAGAGAAAATGAGCAAAGACCTTCAGGAGAAAATTATTGAGGTAACAAATAAAATCAATGACCTTGCTCCTGATCTGGAGAAGATGATAGCGCAGGCGCAGAAAAAATAGCTATTTGTGTTCGTACTTTTCCTTTAATTCTATATCTATCTTTACGCCTTCGGGGATTGCTATCCTCACTACTTGCCTTAGTGCCCTTTCATTCGAGCCTATATCTATTATTCTTCTGTGAATTCTCATCTCCCATTTGTCCCATGTGGCATTTCCGTGTCCCGTGCCGTCACCACAGGGTGTCTTAAGGGTCCTGACCCTGAGTTTTTTTGTTGGCAGGGGGATAGGTCCTTTTATAGAAACGCCGATTTTTTTGGCTATCTCTGTTATCTGCTCGCATATCCTGTCGATTTCCTCTATACTCCTTCCTGCCAGCTTGATTCTTGCATACTCCATATCATTACCTCTTGCTTCTCTGCTTGTATCTCCTTGCTCCTTGTGAGGACCTTGGTGGTTTGTGGGGCTCTGTCCTTCTGGTGTCATAGACCAGAAGGCTCCTGTCATAGGAAAGGTATATTTTTTTGAGGTTCTCCCCAAGAAGCTCTACCAGCCCCCTTGAGATTGCCTGTCTTGCGGCGTCTGCCTGGCCTGAAACACCGCCCCCCTTTATGTTTATATTAATATCGAATTTTTTCCATTCACCATTGGATAATATCAGTGGTTCCATTATCTTGAGCTTGAGTATCTCTGATTTTATCGCATCGAGCGGCACGGAGTTTATCTTTATCCTCCCCTGGCCTTCTTTGAATCTTGCCCTCGCAACTGCCCTTTTTCTCTTTCCTGTAACAAAAACTATTTTCTTATTCTCTTTGGGTGTTTTCTGTTTCGTCACCATGTTTTCTTTGCTCCCAGTTTTAATGAGAGTTCGCCCAGTTTAATGGATTTGCCTTTAAGTTTCTGTTCGTCAGTCAATTTGGTTTCCTTGCCTTTGAATTCTTCAGGGACAGATATAAAAACCTTCAGCCTTTTGAATGCTTCTCTGCCCGTTGTTTTTTTATATGGAAGCATTCCCCTTATGATTCTTTTCAGCATCCTGTCAGGGATTCTCGGATAAAATGGCCCGTGATAAGGGTCTCCCCTTTCCCATTTTTCCCTGTATTTCTTTATTATGAACTTGGGATTCCCCGAAATCACCGCATTCTCAGCATTGACAACCAAAACTTTTTTTCCCTCAAGCAGTTTTTTGGCTACAACAGAAGCCAGCCTGCCTGCTATCTGGTTGCCTGCATCTGCTACTATAACATTACCCTCTTTGGTTTCCGAATAATTCTCTCCTGTCATATTATCCCATTATCCTTAGCCTTTTTGGGTTTTTCTCCACCATTTCGGGAATGGACAAACATTTACCCTTTGCATTTTCTATGCATTTCCTTGCCTCTGCAGAGAACCGCAGGGCTGCAATTGTGAACGGCTTACTCAGTTCCCCCGGGCCCATTACAACGCCGGGCACAATAATGTTCTCATTCGGCTTTGCGTTTTTAGCAATCCTGTAAAGGTTAACCTCAAATCTCTTTCTTCTGGGCCTATTGAGAGCCTTTGCTACCGCTTTCCACACGGGCTCCTTCTTTTTCTCTAGTTCCTCTATCAAACCCTTAAGCACAGGATTCTTGTTTCTCGTTTTCATAGCACCTTTTTGTTGGTTTTCTTTTTAAAGATATGCGGGAGCGGAGATATTCAGCTTTGCTGACTGCGCCTGCATCAGTGCTGCATTCGAACTCCGGAAGGCATTGCTCTAGTCCTTTTCGGTTTACCAATTGCTAATGGAAAACGACTATCTAAGCCACAGGGTCCTAAGCTTGGCATCACAAGTTCCTAAGAACTCATAATCCTGCCCCTTTGACCGCTTGGGTACCCCCGCTTTGGATTCTTCTTGAAATAGAATCCATAGTATCTTTTATTATACTTTTTATTTATCCATTCGTCTGTATGAATATTAATACCGAATCTCATAAAATCAGAACCCTTTACTGTTTATATTTTAGATTTTTCATGTTTTTCAAAAAACCAATAACATGCGCTATTTTTCCATATAAATAATTGGCTTAATCGCTTATGAATATTTCGCTATCTTGTCCCTTTATAGGAAAATGCGGGGGATGAGAGGTTCAACTTTACTGATTTTGATAGCTCAGTAATGTTTTCGAACTCACGAAGGCACTAAGCCACTAGGCCCTGAACCTAGCCCCTTTGACCGCTTGGGTACCCCCGCACACTATTGGTTGATGCGCTCCCGCTGGGATTTCCTCCTGAAGGACTCACCCGGAATTATCATATTAACGGTTTGAACCGCTAATCTGCATGTTCTTTGGGTGAACCTTAGGTTTTGAACCCAGGTTACGGGGTGTTTTCGCTCATCGGCCCCATTTACACAACGGAATGCGGGCCTGGCATTTTTCAAGCAAAGCTCGAAAACCCCGTGTCCTTGACCGGACTAGACGACGGGAGCATATTGGATTATAGTGATATTTGGTTTTAAAAGATATCAATGCTATATATTAATATGGGAGTTCCCCTGAAAAATCATCATATCATAGAGGGAAATATTTATCATGGTAAGTTTGTCTTTGTTTCTCTCAATGGACCGGAGAGCACCAATTACCAAGAGGTTTATAAAAAAATAGGCTCTAAAGATGACGGCTATCAGAGTGAGCAGCATAAATATCTTCGTGGAGTAACTGAAAAATTATATGAAATGCTTATAGGAGAGAACGGTCTTGACCCTCATAAAACATGGGAAATAGCAAGAAATAGTGTGGCAATAATGTTTTCCCGTTATGATACCTTCTATAAAATGCATGATTATATTGGAGATAGAGCTAAGATTTACTGGTTAACAGGACGTGGCCGTGATGATTTGGATCGCTGGAATATGGCTGAAAAGGATATTGCTATGGAGTGTATGCATCCACCTTTGATTATCGAAATGATTGAAATATAATGGGCCAGGGGAGATTCGAACTCCCGATCTCCCGCACGTCAAGCGGACGTCCTAACCCTCTAGAACCCAATTCCGTTTTCCGTAGACGCTTTTTGACTGGACTGCACGGAAAAGGGTCTAACTAGACCACCGGCCCTTAGCCTGGTTTTTGTTTTTGTATTTAAATGGGTTTTTTGCCTGCTCTCATGGGCCGGGCAGGATTTGAACCTGCGATCTCAACCGTGTGAGGGTTGCATCCTAACCAACTAGACCACCGGCCCGCACGCCAGGGACAGGACTTTCGTTACCCAATAGGGATATTCACAGGCTTCACCTGTAATTCCCTTTTTTTGGATGAGCCTTAGCCTTTCTTTCGGGAAAGAAAGGCTCAGGTTTCGAACCTGCACGGGCAAAGCCCACTCGTTCTCCCTTTTATTTTCGTTTTTCCGTCGACGCTTTTTGGACGGATTGAACCGAAAAATGGTCGTTCGAGACGAGCGCCTTAGCCATTCGGCCACCCTGGCAATAGTATTATCTTTTATATTTTATTTAAAACCCTGTTAGTTTAATATGGGTGTATTGTATGAAATGCGCATGCGGGAAGGAAGCAGTCATTAAGCGGAAATACGAGGGCACGAGCCTTTGCAAACCATGCTTCATGGATTCCATAGAAAGGAAGGTCAAGAAGACCGTAAGAAAAGACGGGCTTATCGGGCCCGGAGACAAGATAGCCGTGGCCCTGTCAGGGGGCAAGGACTCCCTTCTGGCTCTCTACATCATGCATAAGATAGCCAGTCCCAGAAGAGACATGGAACTCATAGCCATCACGGTTGACCCGGGCATCAGGGGCTTCTCAGAGCCCGTGCGAAAGGCGAAAGAATTCTGCAAAGAGCTGGGTGTGAAGCACTATGTATTCTCCTATAGAAAGGTGTTCGGGCACGGGCTCGTGGAGCAAATCAAGGTCCTCAGGAAGAGGCTGTCGAAGGTCACGAAAGAGGACATATGCAGCTCATGCAGCGTTGCACGAAGGTGGGTACTCAACAGGGAGGCAAGAAAGCTTGGTGTCACGAAGCTTTGCACGGGGCACAACCTTGACGACGAAATACAGTCGATATTTATGAACTACATGAGGGGGGACCTGATGAGGGCAGTAAGGATGAACCCGAAGCCAATCAAGTACCACAAACTGTTCATTCCGAGGATAAAGCCCCTGCGCGAGATATCCGAGAACGAGGTTGCGCTCTATACAAAGCTCAGGGGATTCGACGCACACAAGAAGAGGTGCCCGTACAGGAGCGGGATACGCTTTGAGATTGGTGACTTTCTGGACGGGCTCGAGGAAAGGCATCCCGGAATGAAATTCTCAATTCTTGAAACGTTTGACAAGTTCCTGCCGTATATGACAGAAGCC
>JAFCEM010000077.1 GCA_017609145.1 Candidatus Aenigmatarchaeota archaeon
TGACTTGGGCAGTCTCTTGGGTGCTGATGAGAAATGCATGGAGGCAGCGGGAAATGCTGGATACAAGGGAAAATGGATTGCGCTTGTCAGTGTGTCAATAATGAATGCTCAGGACATGATGGATGACATGATATTTAAAAATATGCATGGAGAGATTGTGGCAATCAACAAAACCGACCTATTTGACGGCACCATACAGAATAACATTCTCACTGAATACGGGCATGAGTTTATAGAGAACCACATGGTCTGGACGGGTACTTATGCCTACCCTGAGGGATTATTCACTGGAAACAACTGCAATGATTGGACATCCTCAGATGAGAATGTAAAAGCCACCGTAGGCAACGCGAAATATATAAATGCTGAATGGTCAGAATGGAACCTTGCCCAGCCCTGTTTAATTGAGTCTTCTATCTACTGCATAAAAACAAAGTAAAGCGCTGGGAGAGAGATGTTCGGCACCGCTGAACACGCCTGCATCAGCAGTACGCTCGAACTCCCATGGGCATGCGCGTAAAGAAACAGGCTTTGCCTGTTTCAAACTTTTCGCCCACCAGCTTTTTGTCTTTGCAGATGGCTTTGTATCATCTTTAAGTTTGCTCTACAGCTTTGCAGAAGGCGGGAGCCTCTCGTAAAGCTGTGTCTCCAAGCTGGCGCGTTAACCATTCCGCCATCCCAGCATATCTTGCGACCTTTGTTTTATTGTGGTTTCTGCTCCGCAGCTCTTTGCAGAAGTCGGAAGACCCTAAAGAGCTGCGCCGCCATCCCGGCACGACTTTATTATTGTTTTCCACCGGCGCACCTGATGCAAATCCCTTTTTTACTATCAAAACATTTGGAACAGCACATAGCACCACACATGCTGCAAGAGTGTACAGGGTCTGCAAGACCGCCGCATATCGAGCATATTCCTTTCAGTCGCATGATAATAATACCGCTTTTGGCTTTTTAAACCCATCGCCGTATGAGCACACTGAAAGGAACAGCCTTAATATCACACCCAATCACATTTGTAGTTCCAATGAGTCCGACACCAGAGTACATACCGAACTTAAAACCATTTTAACTTCCTTGCACAATAATAAACTATGGGTATATTGAACAGGATTGCGAAGATACGCTTCAAGTATGCTTTGGTGGCTGCACTGGTAATATCCTTTGGGGCAGCCATACTTTTCCCGGGCATTGGCCCGGACCCCGTGATTGAAATGATGCTTGTTTTCATAGGCATCTTGTTTGGCATTGTTGTCGGATTCTTCATAAGCGACCTCTATGCAAGATTTCAGTCCATAAAGGAAAATGCCGCAACTGATTCCAGCGGCTTGGGCACATACTTCTCGTTCGCCAAACTCATGGTTAGAGGCAGGCAAAACAGGAAATGGCTGGAGAATACCAGGGATATCATAAACAGGTATGTGAGAAAGTTCATGCCCCTGCCATGGGAGGAGTATTCGAAAACCGAAAAAGAATTCAATGAGCTGATGGATTCATTGAAGGAGCTTGAATATAAAACCGACAAGGAGAATGAGACCTATTCCAATATGCTTGCAACGCTTTCGGGGATATCTGACGCAAGGGAAAAGCTCGTTATGAACGGCACAGACCATCTTACAAAGGCAGAATGGACTGTTGTCTTCCTTCTTGGCGCTTTGCTTTTATTTTCGCTGTTCTATGTGAAGACAATGGCATTCATATCCATCATGTTTACGGGCTTCCTGGCTTCAGCAATTCTGATACTCCTGCTGGTCATCAAGGATTTAAGTAACCTGAACTTCGGCGAATCCAGCGTTTCCATAGAACCCTACGAGCGTGTCCTGGACACAATCGGCAAGCCGAGATATTACAAGAAGAAGTAGACCCTTTACAGTTAACATAACACGCCCAATAGCTATATGGCAGGTTGGTTCTAACGGATACTAACTATCCCAATCTCATCTCCTCTACATAAAGTGATGAGAGATGTCTCTTGTCAAGATGTAAAGGAGGAGACAAGAAAGCGTCTACGGAAAATCCAAAAAATGTTAACGAAAAACCAAAAGCGTTAATGAAAAAACACATGCGTACTGTTCCAACCAGCGAGCGTTGTCGCACTACTAAGAATGTTATTTTTCCGGTACTACTTTTATACCAATAGTCTCTAGGTCTTCTTTGAATTTATGCAATGCCTTGTGAATTGATTCTATGTTATGGGCACCGGTACAGATTATCTTACCCGAGCTGAAAAGCAGAAAAGCAACCCTTGGCTCGCTTATCCTGTAAACAAGACCAGGAAACTGCTCCGGCTCATATTCGGAGTTTTCCAGAGCAAAGGCAATCTCTTCCAGCCTCAAAACTGCCTTAATTGCGGTTGAAGCCACAAGGTTTTCAATCTTTATCTTGAATTTATCCGGCATATCTATTCCAGCTTTCCTTATTCTGTCAACTATTTTATGCATCGCCACCCTTGCCATGTCAATACTTTTTGCTCCGGTGCATACAATTTTCCCAGAGGAAAAAATTAGTGCAGAAGCTCTTGGGTCCTGTATCTTGTAAACCAATCCCGGAAAGGTTTCAGGATTCCATTCTGTATTCTCTATCTTTTTCAGGATTATTTTTATTGCTATGGGCTTACCAAGATCCGCAAAGGCAACAACATTATGTATTTTGATATTGAACTCTTTTTCCACGACTATATTTCGTTC
>JAFCEM010000078.1 GCA_017609145.1 Candidatus Aenigmatarchaeota archaeon
CAAGGTAACTTGTGATTTCATCGACGATTTTCCTGCTGTAATGCAAGCAGACATTGTGCAGGTATACCCGGCATCGACGGATAGGCTGTCTGCAAAACGGGTCGCAGAAGTAATGCTGATACTTTCGTATATGAAAAAGCAAGGCGTTTCTGTCTGCCTTGTATTGGCGAACCAGTGGGCAACAGGAAGGCAGAGAAAAGAAGATGTAAGTCATTTTCAACAGATTGCATCGCGGAATGGCCTGAAACTTAACGAGGAGGTAATTTTTACGTCAGAGTGGCGGAAAGAATACGCCACAGGCATCCCGAAACGGATTCTTAGAGAGTTACTTCAATGCTCGAATTTGTTTATTTTTCCAACGCGAGAAGAATCGTTTGGTCTTGTGGCTCCGGAGGCAGCCTTGGCTGGAGGAGTGCTACTGGTCTTGAACAGGTCTTTGCAAATGATGTTCGAGGTATGTGGATATACAGGGATTTATTGTGATTTTGGCTCGTACAACAATACCTTCGTGCCCGAGGACAAAAACAAGTACTACGAGGATCTTGCCTCAATAATTCTTGGCAGAATCCGTGAGAATGAGTCCATACTAAGTAAGACTTACATGCGTCAAAAGTACAACTGGGACTATCTGTATAAGAAGGAGTATGCCCCAGTGATGGCCGAGGCTAGGCTGTGGTGAGCGCTCGACGAAAGAAAAATAAGCAGAGATGTCCGCAAGAGTATGGAGAGACAAACGGTGGATAGTCAGAGGTAAATAGTGCGAATTTTGATGTTAGCTCCCCAGCAGAATGAGAAGTACAACTGGGGGCACCAGTTGTTCAGAGAAGAAATAGCCAGGCGGGTTGATGTTTTCTTCTATGGGTTCAGGTATCCCATTTACGAGGAGTTTGGAAGTATTCACGTTCCAGAGATTGTGGCTGAGTTTGGTCCTTTCGATGTGATTTTCGTAGAAGGGCCAAAACACGCTGGCTATTTTACTGGAATGGAAGAAATCCGGGATTCCCTGAAAGTGTCGATCTTGGTGGACTATGTTCCGCCTTACCTCGGAATGTATAACAAGTTTATACAAAAGATGTGCCTGGATGTAGCTTTTGTGGTTTGCCCTTACAGCTTAAGAGAGTTTGTAAAGATGCAGAGGAGAGAAGCTTTTAATAAGCACGTGCGAGTGGCCTATCTGCCTTTCTCTGTGGATACGGATGTATACCGAAATTTGGGTATGGAAAAGGATATTGATGTAACAGCTCTGTTCGCTCAGGTCCCCTGGTGTTACAAGAAGAGAAAAGCCGTGCAAAAACTTGTGGGGGATATGCAGGTCAAGTCACTGATCGGAGGCTCCTCTCCTGGAACCAGAGTAGTCCATGAGGAGTATGTACGGGCAATTAACAGATCGAAGATATTTCTCTCTTCAAATAACATTTATAACGTAGTTTCACTCAAATACTTTGAGTGTTTGGCGTGCGGCACGTTTTTACTGACGGATAGACCAGAGGGGATGGAAGAACTTGGTTTCGTTGATGGGGAGCATCTGGTGATTTACAAGGATCTGGCAGATTTAGAGAGAAGGATCAAGTATTACTTGGAGCACGGACAGGAGCGGGAGGCAGTGGCAAAAAAGGGGATGGCTCTTGTGCGAAGTAGGCACAGTGGAAGCGTGAGAGCGAAACAATTTCTGAAGATTTTGGCAGATGAGAATTTTATCCCTAACTTCTGATTTTAGTAAACGGCATAATTGGGGTCACCAGCATTTCAGGGATGAGATCGCAAGGCAGCATGATGTTTTTTATGTAAGTCCAGACTACCTGCTGCCCTATGGAAAGTTTGTTTTCGCTGATAGGGCTGTTGCTGATTTTGGTCCTTTTGATTTTGTGTTGACAGTATCGGCAAGGTTCACGCGTGACTGGTTGCGCGGTATGGAGAAGGTCAAGATTCCGAAGGTGCATATTGCACTGGATTATGTTTCTGCCCAACCCTTTGAGGCATTTTATGATGGTTTTTTGGATAGGGATCGATATGACCTGCTTTTTGCCAGAACCCTGTATGAATTGGAGCGATTAAAGTCAAGACGGGCAGAGCCAGTGTATTATCTACCATATGCAGTGAACGAAAAGATATATAGCGATACTGGTTTGAAGAGAGACATAGATGTTTCTGGGGTATGGTCACAAGGAAGAGGTTATCCCTACAGGGCAGAGGTAAAGGGTACTCTTAGGTCCCTAGGGCGTGGCCCGAATGCTTGTAGAGTATATTATCATAAATGTCAGCATGAGGAATATGTGGATGTTCTACGCAGATCAAAGATTTTTATTGGCAGTGTTAACAAGTTTAAAACTCTGACAATGAAGGTAACTGAAGCCATGGCCTGTGGATGTTTGTACCTGACTGACGAGCCTTTAGATTTGGGGGCACAAGGTTTTGTTAATGGGAAGCATTTAGTTCTGTATGATGGGATGGAAGATCTGGCTTCCAAAATCAGGTATTATTTAAGGCATGAGCAAGAAAGAATGAACATTGCTAAGGAAGGACGGCGGTTCGTGCTGGAGAGACACAATAATGCGATCAGGGTCGGCCAGTTCACAAAAAAAGTGACTACGTTTTTGGAGGAAGCATGAGGCTGGTTTTTCTGTATGTAGCGCACGCCAGAGCAGCTCATTTTATTCAGGTATTTCCGACTGAAGGCTAC
>JAFCEM010000079.1 GCA_017609145.1 Candidatus Aenigmatarchaeota archaeon
TATCCATCAAAAACCTTCAGGAAATTATCACCAAGGACAACACCTGGTTTCGTCGTAATAAGGGCGCAATCGGTCTGTTGTCTGGGATTATAATCGGCGTAGGGACATCAATCGCTATCGTTAAGGCAGTGCAGCCACCCCAATGAAGACTCGCAAGGATCCCAATACCATCGCAGCGATTGAAAAGGCTATTGCTGAAAAGTATGGCAAAGATACCGTTCAAGATTTTCGCAACGAATGGGAAGAAAACAAGGAAAAAGAATATTTAACTCAACTAAAAGAAATGAGAACTAGGCGAGATAAATTCTCTACCTCTAAGGAAGAGATTGTTGTGGGGGATGTAAAGATTACTAAAAGATCCTGCCGCCAAAAAGATGACCGCACCTGTCCAGTCTGTAAAACATATTCATTTTCCAGGAAGGACGACCTATATATGAATAGGTTTAAATGCTGTCATGATTGCTATATAGACTTTGTTGTTGGTCGTGAGCAAGCATGGAAAGCCGGCGATAGACCACTACATGAGCATATTGAATATGCCTTAAGGAGAAGAAAATAATGGCTACTGTCCTAGACGTAATTAAAGGTTTAAACCAGGCTGCTGCCAACGCATACGATGGCGCTTTGGATGAGAACGGAGAGGCTTTGCAGACAGGCTTGAATCGGGAAGAGGGTGACCCAATTATTGACAGTCGTCTTATAGACGGGTTTAAGGTCCGCTTCGCTGGTCCCAAAATGATTGTAACTTATCAGGGTGAAATGAGAGTAGAGGAGCTTCACCCTCGCAATCGTTTTGAAAACGAAATAGAGCAAAAGTTTGGGGACATCATTAAATTCCTCAAAAAAGAATATAACAAGATCACCAAAGAATCGGTCACTCTAGAGGAAGATTCTCAGGCGGATATCATGGTGCAAACAACATCCAGAATTCACACCTGGGTCCAAGCCAAAAAACAATACGCCATTGGCGGCTTTGATGGTGTAGAGGCACTTCGTATGGGATCGGAGCGATCTATTGAGCGTCGCAATAAAGATTATCATAAACAGTTTATAGATTTCCTGGAAATCGCCTCGGACAAGCGCCCTTCTAACGACAAGGCTAAAAAGAACCCAGAAACGCCAGAGGGATAAATGTCTCTTAATAAGAAGGAAATGATGGCGGAAATTGTCCGCTGCGGCAAGGACCCTGCCTTCTTTTGTAAAAAGTATGCAAAGATCTCTCACCCCATGAGGGGGTCTATTCCTTTTGATCTTTATGATTTTCAAGAAGAAGCCCTGAAAGATTTTAAAGAGAACAGGTTCAGTGTAATTCTCAAGGCACGCCAGTTGGGCATCTCCACTACGGTGGCGGCTTATGTCGCTTGGTTGATGCTGTTTCATAAAGACAAAAATGTTCTGGTGGTGGCGACCAAATTAGGTACCGCCGCCAATCTGGTGAAGAAGATAAAAGCCATACATAAAAACCTGCCACCCTGGTTAAAAATTTCTGACATTGCCATTGATAACAGAAATTCTTTTGAGCTTTCTAATGGATCCATGGTTAAAGCATCGTCCACCTCGGGGGACGCCGGACGTTCTGAAGCTCTGTCTTTGCTCGTGATTGACGAAGCCGCTTTCGTTGAGGGCATTGACGAATTGTGGGCAGGTTTATATCCCACTCTATCAACGGGTGGTCGCTGTATTGCCCTATCCACACCTAACGGCGTGGGGAACTGGTTCCATAAAACCTACACAGAGGCTCAGGAAGGTAAAAACGACTTTCATACTATTATGCTCCCATGGCAGGTCCACCCGGAACGAGACCAGGCTTGGTTTGAAAAAGAGACACGTAACATGTCTCGTAGAGAAATCGCCCAAGAACTGGAGTGTAATTTTAATGCTTCCGGTGATACTGTGATACACGGTGATGACTTAAAGTTAATCCTTGAAAGAGCGATAGAGCCCAAACACCAGACGGGTTTTGATAGAAACTATTGGATATGGCACGAACCTGCGCCACACAAAGATTATTTGCTGGTTGCGGATGTGGCTCGGGGGGACGGTTCAGATTTTAGTGTAGCACATGTTTTTGATGTAGAAACCATGGAGCAGGTGGCAGAATACCAAGGAAAAATAGCCCCGGATATGTTTGCTCCATTATTGTTTTCTATTGCTTCTGAATATAACAACGCCCTGTTGACTATAGAGAATAACTCTTTGGGTATTGGTGTCTTGACCCGCCTTCAAGATTTGGACTATAAGAATCTGTATTATAGTGTAAAATCAAGACGTGAGTATGTTGATGAAGTATCTGCTCATGCTCTGGGGGGAGTAGCTGGATTTACCATGTCTATGAAAACTCGACCACTTGTTATTGCGAAGTTTGAGGAATTCGTGAGAAATAAACTAATTACTATTAATTCTGTTCGTCTTGCTAATGAAATTAAAACATTTGTATGGCACAATGGAAGACCACAGGCGATGCGAAGCTATAATGATGATCTCGTTATAGCAGCCTGTATTGGTTGTTGGGTGAGAGGCACTGCTTTAACGGCAAATCAACGGGAGGCGGATTACAAAAAGGCATTATTAACGAGTATATCCGTATCCTCCACCACGCTTAATACTAAGATACATGGACAACACGGCTTTAAGGGGCAGGCAACAACCTTTAAAGGTACTGACGGAAAAA
>JAFCEM010000080.1 GCA_017609145.1 Candidatus Aenigmatarchaeota archaeon
ATTTAACCTTTCCGATATTCCTCAGTGCAAACATGTCAGCCTTGGTCTGCTTGCATCCTAAAGGAAGCCCCCGCTGATGGTCAAGAAAATGGCTCAGCTCATGCAGAAACACAAAACTGATGAGCTCCCGCGCCGAGTTCATGTTGAATCGCTTCCAGCCCGCTTTGTTAAACGGGCTGCCGACTATAACCTCAACAGGATAGCTGTTATCAGGGTTAACAGAGACACGAATATAGCCCTTGCGGCCGTAGAATCTGCCGCTGTACGGGCACTTGGCCCCGAGTTTGGTGTAGGCCACCTTAACCCTCAGATTCTGCGTATCATGCCCGTCCACAAAACTGTGAAGAAATTCCACATCATGCCCGGTCCTGTTCTCAAGAAGCATATTCTATAGTATTTAGAAAACATCAATAAAAACAATAGGAATATACAGATTATACGGGTTCAACTATTGCATCGGTTCCCTCATAAATAGTCATGTAGATGTCTGTAGTACCATCCGCAGAACGAACATGGCAATTCCAGTAACCATACATGTTTGAAATACCATGGATAATGGCGTCTTCGTAATATTCACCGGCAGCATATCCTGACCACTTCTGGCCCGGAACGCACCAGTCTAAACTTGCAGGCGGCGGACCGGTTGTGCCGTCCCCAGTGCCACCATTACCGTCACCACCATCAGGTGCTGTGCATCCAGAAACAACTAGAACAAGCGCCAGTGCGGGAATCAGTGCAAAAAGCTTATTCATAATATTATATTGTCCCTTTACCTTAATATTTATTTGGGCTCGGAGAATAATATACTATGTGCTTCAAAGGCATAAAGAAAAAGCTCACTGTTAAAAATATCAAGCATTTCCTTCAGTATGACAAAACCAATCTTATCATTTTCTTCACAATCATAGCTGTCCATCTGTTTCTGAGCACGGGGCTCGCAATCTTCGGGCTCTCGTACAGCATATTCATTACAATGATCTACGCAATTTTTAACTTCCCAATACTCCTGACCACGGTCTCGCTGAGCGGGGTTAGCATATACAGCATGAACACCACAGCGGTCATCCTGCCCATTATAGTCAACGTAATCTACTGGTACATAATTGCATGCATTATAAGGGTTCCGTTTGAAGCCAAAAAAGATGTCCTGCGCTACAGATATAGCTATTACATAGTTGGAATGTTCCTGCTTTTCGCAGTCCTGGCCTGCATCTGGTTCAGCCTGACAATCGGTGTTTATTATCCGATTTATTAGCGGTGTCTGGCTCAATTTTAAAACCCAGAAACCATATTTATTATATGAGCAAATCAAAGACCCCTGCAGACAGGTTCCGTTCTGAAATTGTCAAGCTGATGTCTGACATAATCAGGGTTTCACCAAAGAAGATAGAAGAGGCGCTGGAGAAGCCGCCTGAGAGCACGGGCGCTGACCTTGCCCTGCCCTGTTATTTCTACGCTGCAAAGAAGGACAAGAACCCGGTTGATGTTGCAAATAACATAGTTAAAAGGATAAAGAGTTCCCATCTCATAGCCAGTGCCCATGCAGTTGGCCCATACATCAACTTCTTTGCTGACTGGGGCCTGATGAATGCCATGGTCCTTGAGCAGATTCTTGCGGAGAAGCAGGCCTACGGCCGCAGCAGGCTGAAGAAGCCCGAGAGGGTTATGGTTGAATACTCCTCACCCAACACAAACAAGCCCCTGCATCTCGGGCACCTGAGAAATGATGCCCTGGGCATGGCACTTTCCAATATTCTTGAGTTTACAGGGCATAATGTTATCAAGGCCATATTATACAGCAACAGGGGCATGGGTGTCTCAAAGTGCATGCTTGCATATGAGAAGTGGGGCAGAAACAAGAATCCGGGGAAGAAGAAGCCCGATCACTTTGTGGGCGACTTCTATGTGCTCTTTGAAAAGAAGAAGAACAAGAAACTGGAGGAAGAATTAAAGACTGTTCTGAAGGAATGGGAAGATAATGATAAGAAAACCCGTGCACTCTGGAAAAAGATGGATTCGTGGGTGATAAGCGGCTTCAAACAGACCTATAAGGTATTTGGTTCGGAGTTTGATGTGGAGTTCAGGGAATCGGATTTCTATGACAAAGCCTCTGGCATCATAAAACGCGGGCTGAAGAAAAGGGTCTTTTTCAAGGACTATGACAACGCCATAGTTGCGGATCTTGAAAAGCAGAAGCTCACCAAGAAGGTCATACTGAGGCCTGACGGCACCTCTGTTTATGTAACCAATGACCTTATCCTGACCCCGCACAAATTTGAAAAACACAGGCTCGACAGGTCCATATGGGTTGTGGGCTCGGAGCAGGATCTTTACTTCCAGCAGCTCTTCAAGATATTCGAGATGCTCGGTTTCAGGTGGGACAAACCCAAGGATGAAAGGTGCATACATTATAGCTACGGTCTGGTCTATCTGCCTGAAGGAAAGATGAAGTCCCGTGAGGGCATGGTTGTTGATGCTGATGACATAATTGGGGAAATGATATCTCTCGCCAGCAGGGAGATAAAGAAGCGTGACAAGGGCATCAGCAAAAAGGACCTGGAACAGCGTGCAAGGGCCATAGGCCTGGGTGCACTGAAGTACTTTCTTCTGAAGATGGATGCAAAGAAGAACCTTCACTTCAATCCAAAGGAGTCAATATCAT
>JAFCEM010000081.1 GCA_017609145.1 Candidatus Aenigmatarchaeota archaeon
GCTTGTAGAGGGCATGGTAGGCTGTTACCGTGCCGCACCTGAAGCCGAAGCGCTCCTCCATACGGGCTCTGAGCTGGTATGCGTGTATTGGCTCCTCTGCGACCAGTTTCAGTATGTAGGGCCATATGCACTTGACTGTATTGTTCTTCTCAAGCCTTTCAAGCTCCTGCATGTCTATTATTTATCGTGGGGGCTAATATATATTTTACAACCGTAATATTTTACCAGCATAAAACTATTTAAATAAGCTCTGACAATTATCAACAAGTATTTTATGGGTGTAAAACAATGGAGGGGGTATGAGTAAAATAAAAATCGCCATTGCTGGTGTAGGAAACTGCTGTTCATCACTGATTCAAGGGCTTTTTTATTACAAGGACGTGAGCTCAAATGATAAGCTCGTGCCCGGGCTGATGCATAATGTTCTCGGCGGCTACAATATATGCGATATCCAGCCAGTTGCTGCGTTTGATATTGACAAACGCAAGGTTGGGGAGGACCTTTCCCAGGCTATTCTTGCACCGCCAAACAACACTGTAATATTCCAGAAGAATATCCCAAATCTTGGCGTAGAGGTTCAGATGGGGCCTGTTCTGGACGGGATTGCAAGTCATATGAGTGACTATCCTGAGGCCGAGGCATTCAGGGTTGCGAATGCAAGCCCTGTTGATGTAACAAAGGTTCTGAAGGAATCCGGTGCAGAGGTATTGGTTAACTACATGCCTGTTGGTTCTGAGGATGCTGCAAGGCATTATGCCAAGTGCACGCTGGATGCTGGCATAGCTTTTGTGAACTGTATGCCTGTATTCATAGCCTCAAATGATGAATGGGCAAAGAAGTTTGAACAGAAAGGCATACCAGTTGTCGGTGATGATATTAAGGCGCAGGTAGGAGCCACTATCACACATAGGGTATTGACAAAGCTCTGGGGAGACAGGGGAGTTAAACTTGACAGGACCTATCAGTTGAATACCGGCGGCAACACCGATTTCCTTAATATGCTTGAAAGAGCAAGGCTCAAGAGCAAGAAGATAAGCAAAACCGATGCTGTGCAGAGTCAGCTTCCTCAGCCGCTTCACCCCAATAATGTTCATATAGGGCCTTCTGATTACGTTCCATGGCAAAAAGATAATAAGGTGTGCTTCATAAGGATGGAGGGCAGAAAGTTTGGTGATGTGCCTGTGAACCTTGAACTCAGGCTTTCTGTAGAGGACTCGCCAAACAGCTCTGGCGTTGCAATTGATGCAATACGCTGCGCCAAGCTGGCACTAGATAGAAACATAAGCGGGCGATTGCTCTCAATTTCTTCGTACACGATGAAACACCCGCCTCAGCAGTTCCCTGATACAGTTGCAAGGCAGATGGTTGAGGAATACATCAAGGGTGAGAGGGAACGATAGTACAGCTAAACATTTTCGCTTTTTTTATTATGGCCGTGTAGAAATCATGGCTTGGTGAAAGGTAGTACTGTCATAAGATGGTATAAAGGATGTAAGGGTGGTTTTCCATTAACGCTTTTACATAGCATGCATAGAAAAGGGTTAGTTTCTGAGTCTCAAATTATATTGGCAGTACCTTGTCCGCAAGCAGAAATTGCATGATATGCGGATGATTTCTACAGCGCCCTTTTTTATCATATCCCTTTTAGTAGACAATATAAAGGGAAAGGAGAGTTGTCTCCAGTTCCCTTTCGCAAGCTCTCCTTGGGTTTCATATTGACCATGGCTCGCAGCTCGCCCCTGTATCACCTCCTTCCAACCTCCCATTCACAAAGTTTCGAAGAGTCTAAGAACCACGAAACCCACAGTGAAGAAAAACGCACATAACGCCATACAGCGGGCGATAAATGCTCTGGGATGCGGATTCGAATCACGTTTACAATGAGCCCATGCAAGCATAAAAATGATCAGCTCGGTAAGCAGCAGACCACCCAAACATGATGCCCACTGTTCAGCTATAAACTGTTTCAACATTTCCATCGTTCCGTACCCTCCTCATTTGAGTTATTCCTGATCCGGACGATGCGATCACAGGATTTGGTGAAACTTGGGCTTGTTGCGATCCATAAAGCCAGAGCAAACAAACCCACCAATCCTAAGAGTACGAGCATCACTATCCCAATAATATACAACACAATCGGGTTCATTGTTCATTCCTCCTTACTGTCCCAAAGGAATAGGGAACCCTGTTGTAGTGCAGGCATCTTACCCACAGGCCGGAAGCCCGCACCACAATTAGGGAAGTCCGTCGGTTATAGCAGCACGTGGACCTGGGTCAGCGTTGTGTCGACTTTGAGGTTGACGCCTACCCCGTTACCCGACGCAGGCTTTTTCACCCTACCGTTGATCACTGACGCAAGGATACCTGCCTGGCCATCGACGGTCGGTGCGCTGCCCGTGTACTCGAAAATGCACACACCGCGCACTTTGACCGGAATGGGTTCGCTGTTGCTTGTGCTACTGGCCAGCGTCTGGCCAAATACGACATCCTCATCGTTCGTTGCGTTGTCTATGGTGTACCCGCCGGTAAGTTTCACGGCGTCACCCTTGGCAATGTTCACGTCACCGCTCGATGGTGTCTGACACGTGATCATCAGCTCAGTCACTGCACCACCTATATCTCCGTATGCGGCATTGTTGCCTTGTTTAGGTTTTATTTTTTCCTTCTTCCCCCAAATCTCCGCTAAATTGGCTGCCAGCGAAGAAACCGTTCAGAATCAGGGTTTCGATGTCTATGCCCAGGCCTTTCAGGGCATCCAAAAGCGGCTCCACATGATCTGGATGGCTGCTGGATATCCTGATATAGGGTGCAGGCTTTCCGTTCCTACCCCTGCAGAAAGTATTATGGTGCGAGACCACCATTTCGCCTACAAAGGGCAGTTCTTTGCAGACAGACCATATCTTCCTTGTGAGCTCCATTGCCTGCCTATTGACTTTGCCATCTTCGAAGGGCATGTGGATTTCTATGTTCGGCATTGTTCAATCCTCCTTTGAGTTATTCCTGAGCCGGAGGCTCAGGTACACCTTGTTCAATTGCTGGCTCAGTGCCCTGCTGCTCGAGCTCGATCATTCTGACCTGTCGTCCTACAAATATGAGAAAGGCCAGAACAAACAAGATTGCACACCGGACTATGAAGAAATACATAGCTCGGAAAATGTCTTCAGAACCCCGAGCCCGAACGATTCGAACAACTAAAACGATGATGCTAACAACA
>JAFCEM010000082.1 GCA_017609145.1 Candidatus Aenigmatarchaeota archaeon
TTCAGGGTCATTTCTTCTGCTGCATCCAAGAACAAAAGAAATTACATCGCTTATTGTATGGTCTCTACTACTAATCAGTATGAAGTCACCCTTCTCAAGAGTTTCTTCAGGTTTCTTAAACATATTTATTGCTATTTCAGAAATCTTATATCCTGCTGCCCCACACAGACAAACATGTCCCAGATAATTGCATACATCAACTCCAATAATTGACAACCCCAAATTTAATAAAAGCTTTAATAAAACCTTATCTTCTTCTAAATTCATAGAATAGGAATAATCCTAATTCAAAAGCTACACCAAACCTATTGCGCATAACGTTTCGAGCGTTTGCGAGGTGGCTGTGGTATTCCGGATGTGGGCGGTATGCTCGGCCAGCTAGCAATCGGCTACGCGGCAGCCGGCTAGTCAAAGGCCATCTGGGCCGGAAGGCCATCAGGTCTGGAGGCCACAAACTCTGTATTATATTGAAGTAGCACGCATACATTAAATAACTTTCAGAGAAGGCAGGACGGATCTTCGAATGATTCTACCAGTCCGTCCTGTCCATGTTAAATATTTGTCCTATTAAAAGCCTGATGCTCTTAACAGGCGCAGGAACAGGTCTTTAGTCTCCATGTGCTCCCTCTAAGGCTTGAGCATATAAATACTCAACACTTCCGGTGTCAGAAAGAGACCGAAACCCCGGCAAACAGAGACTTACGGGCGAAACCACCACGACAGACACGAAAGCCGTTGCTGTTGTTCGTGTTCGTCGGGTTGTTCCTGTTGCGGTTCGCAGAACGGCAGTTCTGAGCATTGTTGTTCCAACTGCCGCCGCGAAGAACGCGATAGGCGCCCGGGACCTATCCGCTGGAAAATACCACCTTACTGAACATTGCCTTTCTTAAACCATAGCTGTCAGCATGAGAAGCATGCCCTATCCAGCTCATAATACTCGAATTTATACTTTCAAAGTCCAATCTTCCTTGTCTGTAAAGAGATGACATTTTTTTTAGCTTTCTCTGAAAACGGTAACCGTTCGATAGCCTTAATCTTCTGTGATGAGGCAATATCCTGTATCCCATAAAATCACAGCCTTCAGTTATCGGAAAAACGTTTCTCTTCTTTGGATGAAGTTCAAGGCCAATGGCGCTCAATCTCTCTTCTATGACAGGTATCAATGAATGAAGTTTCTTTTTGCTGTTATCAAGGATCACAAAATCATCGACATATCTGATAAAATACCTCATTCGAAGCTCCTCTTTTATCCAGTGATCAAATTTGTCAAATATAGGCTCTATTACATTGCATAGAGCATGATGAACTATACGATCTCTGTATGGAGCGGCTGAAATAAGCCTTCTTTTAGCTTCCTGAACATAGAATCTTCTATAGGTTCCAGGCCGCCAGGAACCGGATAATAATTCATCCTGAAGAGCAAAGAGGTTATTCTCCAGGTCCCTTTCAAACAGATATACATTTCGACGGTATCTTTTTCCCTTCCTCGCCTTCCTGCTCGCAAGATGAAGATTCTCAAAGGAGCAGATTTCTGGATAAAGATTCTTCCAGGTTTTCATATTATTTTGCCTGCTGTTTTATCCAGCCACCGAGCTGCTTGCCAATATCCCCCATCTCTTTTGATGCGTATTTATATTGATTTGCCTTCAAGCAACCAAGGTCATGGCAAATCCTAACAAGAAGTTTTAATTCATCCAGATTGTCACTCAGACACATAAGAATTTCACTTTTTTTAGTTCTGTAGCTCGCTCTGTTCGCCTGAACCAGCATATTAACAACCAGGTTGTCTATCCTGTCGCCGAGAGTCACCCGCCAGTTCTTCGGAAATCTATTTGTGCGTTGAAGAAGCCAGATTGTAAAATCATAGAGACGGACAACAACCTTTGGTTCATAATTCTTCCCTGAATACTTCATGACACTGCTTTTCTTAAATAATATGTTTCTTTTCAAAATCCAAAAATATTTCCAAGGCCCAAGTATTCAAGAATCCAAGGGACCCATGGAGACTAACGGGCGACAGCACTGCGACATACACGAAAACCAATGTTGCCGTAGTTCGTCGGGTCGCCCGCGATGCGGAACGCCGAACGGCAGAACAGAGCAGGCATGTACAAACCGCCGCCGCGAAGAACGCGAAAGTCACCCGGGTTTCCATTATACACCGGATCTTCAGAAGACAAATTTTCGTAATCTTGCCGATAAGCGTCCCAAACCCATTCCCACACATTACCATGCATGTCATAAAGACCCCAGGCGTTGGGCTGCTTTTGCGCAACCTCATGCCTGGTGCTGCCCGAATTGCCACAGTACCATCCGATCTGATCCAGAACAGGGTCTAGTGGATTGCAATCAATATTCGTGATCGGTCCATTGGCAAATGCCGTCTCAGACCCCGCCCGGCACGCATACTCCCACTCTGCCTCTGTAGGCAAACGATAACCATTTGCATTACGGTTCCATGTCACATCTCCATCAGGTCCATTGATTGTGTAGACTGGAGTATACCCCTCTTTAACCGATAACGCGTTACAGAACTCAACTGCCATGTCCCATGAGACATAATT
>JAFCEM010000083.1 GCA_017609145.1 Candidatus Aenigmatarchaeota archaeon
CAATAAACCAAACATATTTATTACTTTAAACCAAGATTAAGCAAATGGAGGTTATTGACATGTCAGAAGAGACGAGCACGGAAACAAAGAAAGAGGAGCAGGCAGCAAAGGAAGAAAAGCAGAACGATGGCGTATCCAAGAACAGGCTTGCTTTCCCAGAGGCAGCGATAGTGAGGGTCATGAAAACGCATCTTGACAAGGAGAAGATGATAAAGAAGGATGTCAAGATCGCGATGAACAAGTGGCTCGAGAAGATGTGTGCGATAGTTTCAAAACAGATGAACAAGTTCCCCTATGTCATGATGAACATCAACGAATTCAAAGAGGGAATCAAGACATTTGAGAAGCTTGCTGAATTCGAGATGGAAAAGAACAGGATTCTTGCACACATGGACGCAATCAAGAAGGATATAGGAAAGCTCGAAAGGGACTTGGGGAAGGTCGAAGAAGACCTGATGGAAACCTAGGTCTCACACCTGTTTTTATGGGAAAATTAATACGCAGTACTCAATCTAAAAAATAATAAAAATTATTCTCCATATTTTTCATTCCAAAATTCTACAAATAACACAAATGATGGTATCCAGAAAGATATGGTTAATGTGAAAAACAACATGGAAACTTGAGAATTATATGTCATAGCAGTAATCTTTGTGTTCATCTCAGCTAAATTCAAAGAGATAAGTTGCGTATTGTTGTAACAATCTTCTAAATCAAAACTTAGATCATCTGCTGTTTCCGAAGCCCTTGCAGACCATCCCAGAGTCCATAAAAAACATAATAGACCAAAAACAAAAAAATAAGATTGCAGCTTTTAACTTAATATTCTTCATTTTAATCACCACTATAAACTTTTCATTAATATGCGGGGGGTGAGATTCTCGTTCCCTAATAGGTAATCACAGATATCATCTGTAACTCCCTTTCTTTAGGTGAATCTTAGCCTTTCTTTCGGGAAAGAAAGTCAGGAGTTCGAACTCACGAAGGCATTGCTCGCCAACCCCATTTGCATGAGGGAAACTCTAAGCCACACGGTCCTTAGCCGTGCTCCTTTGACCGCTCGGAAACCCCCGCATTATAAGAAATAAGTGCCGATATTATTTAAAACTTCCAAAATCCTACAAATACCAGAGCATCCTTACTCCGCTGTAGAAGACAGAGCACGTGGCTCCGAAGCGGGCGACGTTGTTGTATACTGACGGGTGCTTTGAGAACAGGAACTTATGCAGAAGGGCTTTGGACACCCAAGCCTTCGGAGCCGAGTAATTATCCTTTATATGCTGGACTATGTCATCATATGACCTTGCCATCCTTTCCCTGGTCCAGTCAACGAATATCTTCATTGGCAGGTAGCGCTTTACAAGCTCTACGCGCTTGTTCATTATCTCCCTGATAACCGAATCAATGTCATAGGCATCCATTATCGTGAGCGAGGCGCCTATCATCTCGGCCGTGTGCGCATCACTGCTTGCGGTGACAGGCATGCCAAGCTTCTTCGCCTTCCTTTCCGCAAGTATATTCGAGATCCTGTCCATGCTCATGGTATTGAAGACCTCTACGGCATCGGTCTTGTCAAGCATATTGCCAATTCCAAGACCCCTTATGTCAAAAGGATGGGCCGCTATTGATATACCGCCCTGTTCCCGTATCTTGTCGACGGTCTCTTCAACTGTGAGCCCGGGTTTGATAGAATCCGAAAGCCCGAGGCCGATAATATGACCCTCTTTCGTGCTCACCTCGAGCCCGGGAATGAAAAGTATACCCTGCTTCTTTGCCTCCTCGGATGCCTCTTTCCATCCTGCAATCGTGTCATGGTCGCTTAGGACAATACCCGATAATCCTTTCTTCTTTGCGGTCTTAATGGCATCGCACGGCGAGACCAGAGCTTCGCATGGTATCTGTTTGCCCTTTGAATAGTAACTGTGGGAGTGCAGCTCAAATCTTCCGCTTTCCATGATTAGAAATAACAAAGATATTTATATTACAGTATTATCTCCCCCTTTTCGTGCCTTAGCAACCACATGAGGAAATAGTACATCGCATAAACCTCAAGGGCAAAGGGTAGGTAACCGATATACCCAAGTATCGGCATCTCGAATATCTTCAGGAACCCCACTAACGGTATGTTATACGTCCATTTGGGTATTGCCCAGTAGTTCCAGAATTCCCAGAGTATGCCACACACGAGCCCGCCAATCATCAGGGAAAGTGGTATCAGGAGTCTCCTGTCCTTGAGGTGCCTTATTATCGACGGCTGTCCGTGCATATAGTTCACGGGGTCGAGTATGAAGAAGAATGCAATCCATATGAGCGGGAAAAAGAACACCGGTAGCGCTATGAAAAGGACCAGACAGAACAGGCCAAGTATGATTGTGCCGTGAAGGAGATTCTTGGTTATCCTGTGCTCTTTCTTCAGCCTGCTCCCGCTGAATATATGCGTGCATTTTATCAGCTCCGCTGTCTCGAATATTGCTGGCAACACAGTGGAAAACGAAAGCGTACCGAACAGGTACTTGAGCGCCGGATGCCCGAACCCGCCCGTCCCGGCATAGCTCCAGT
>JAFCEM010000084.1 GCA_017609145.1 Candidatus Aenigmatarchaeota archaeon
TTTCAACTATCTTTTTTGCAACGCCCCTTATCTGGGAAATCTGCGCTGCCACACCCATCTCCCTCTTTTCCATCTTTCTGATTTGCTTGTTTATGCTTCCTGCATGATGGGCAAGTGCTGCGACCACTATTACGAAAAGAACAAGCGAGACAATGAGGCTTATTATGAGATACAACATGTTATTTATTGAGATTTTCTCCTTAATAAATATACCTTTAGCTTGCTGATTTTACGAATGGGTATTGTGGGAAAACGAGTACCAATGTTTATAAGCACGGCATAATAATTCATAAGACAGGAAGTGAATTCAAATTGAAACAGAAATTCTGCATAATATGCAAAGAAGTTGTGAACCCGAGATATAGAATAACAATCACGGACACTAAAAGAAATACCGATATAAGGGATTTTGTCTGTACCGATTGTTACGAACGGCTTTTCATGAGCCACCACAATAACGGGATTTTCGGAGTATCAAGATTCTTTTCCTGGCTCAGAAAGGGTCAAAAAGACCTGAGAAGGCTTTAACCCTTTTCAGATTTCTTCTCTTTTTCCTCTGTCCCGGAATCCAGCTCCTTTATTCCCATCTTCTCTTCTGGCTTCTCTGCTGGTTTTTCTTCCTTTTTCTCCTCGATTTTCTCCTGAGGCCTTTCCTCTGCAACATGTTTTGCCTGCTTTTCAGCTGGTTTTTCCTCTTTCTTCTTCACACCGAGAAGCTTTTCAACGGAATCTTTGCCGTATTCCACAACCTTCATATTTATCTGCGATATGCTGGGTGAGATTGTGTTGCCCCTGATTGATTTTCTTTTCCTCTGGCCCCTGATTTTCGAATGAAAACCAACGCCTGAAGTGAGCAGAATCTTTTTCCTTGCGATTCCTTCAACATCCCTGCGCATGGGGAAGCCGTCCTTGTCAGAGCCGCCTGTTATCTCCAGCTTGTATCCATGAAGCCCCAGAAATTCACCTGAAACCTTGTTTCCAATCTTCTTTCCCCTGAGCCCGGATGCTCCCTGTTCTATTTCTTTCTGGTAAGCCTTCCTGCTTTTCGGGTCAGAGATTACTATCTTGAAGTTCGTCATGGTAATCCTCTTTGCAATCCACGACCTGGCTGAGAATAAACGTTCCCCAGTTTCGGCCGGGTTAATAGACTATATTCGCCCGCTCAATTTATAAGCTTTTGCTTCCAAACAACGGGCATTCCACTAAATCAGGATGTTCACGAAAGGCATCACGAAGTTCAGCAATATGAGCAGCAGGACGAACCAGCTCAGGAAGGTCATGATTCTCTTTTCATATCTTGGCGTTACCTTTTTGAGTACTATGCTGTACATCCTTCCGCCGTCAAGCGGTCCCAGAGGCAGTAGGTTGAGCGCGCCTATGAGGAAGTTCAGCAGGAATACGAATGTGAAGAGTCCGGTTATGAATGATATGAGGCCGGCAAAGGGCTCGAGACCGGCATTCAGTTCTTTGATGTTCGCCTGGCTCGGTACATATGTTATGCCTATGAATCCGCTATTGCAGGCTCCCTCGGGTGGGCAGGTTGTCTTGAGTACGTATATCTCATCAACAATATCCTCGTTAATCATAATCATGGCCCTCAGTGTTATGATTTGATTCGGTCCTGTCTGCCTTAGCGCATAGTCCAGGTCAGCGGTATTCCTTATGGCATAGTCGTCCAGCTGTGTAATTATTCCCGGCGCCTGCATGCCCGAGACATTGGCGGGATACCCTTCCATGAGCCCGCTGTATCCCACGCCGATTGGAGTGAAACACGCTGTGGTAATGGATGCTATCAGCAGAATGGAAAAGCCCGCGAGGCAGAAGTTCCCGAACGAGCCGGCTGCAAAGACTCGTAGCTGCGGCCACGCACCTTTTTTTGCAAGCTGCTTCTCATCCGGCTCTACGAATGCGAGTGGTATTATGGCCAGAAGCCCCCAGCCGAGTGATTTTATTCTGCATTTTTCCCTCGCTGCCATTATGCCATGCATGCCCTCATGCACGACAACGAGAAGCACTATTGATATTATCCAGTACCAGAAAGGAACCGCGAAATAACCAGGGCCCATGCTCGCGTCCTGTGTCAGGGACGGTATTACAATACCTGCGCCAATTTCTAGGTTTTCCCGGAAAAGCATTATTGTCTGGTCTATGAGCATATAGAGGAACCAGATCGATATGATAAAACCCAGCACGACTGCTATGAAACCGGCAGCCTTCCAGAACCTCGGGAAACGCCTTCCGAAGTTTATCAAGAATTTCTTCCCCCTCTGGGTCCTTCTCATCAGAAGAAACGACTGCCTTTCCACGTTCTTTCTGTCCTTGTAGAATATTACAACAAGAAATGTTATGAAAATCAGGACTGAAACAAGATACCAATTCATAATATTAATTCGCGCTTCTGACTAATATCAGTTACGGAAAGAAAGGGGAATTTCCGCCAATAAACCAAACATATTTATTACTTTAAACCAAGATTAAGCAAATGGAGGTTATTGACATGTCAGAAGAGAC
>JAFCEM010000085.1 GCA_017609145.1 Candidatus Aenigmatarchaeota archaeon
GGAGAGAGAAAAATATCCGCCTTCTCCACCTCGTGGCTGGGTTGATAATGCTTAGTCTGGGTATTGCGATGCTTGTGGGATTTATATGACTTCTTGAAAGAAGTATATTATTAAAAATATCAAAACTCATCAAATTCTTTATATTTTCTTAACACTTTATTGCCCTTTTTATGATACCTAAATGTTCTTCTGAAACTATTCTAAATCCACATTTCGGGCAAACTTCTGTTGGTATCCCGCCTTCTATCATAACTGGATTACCAAAGGGCTTTTTAAAGTGCTCTTCTTTCATTTCCACATTGCAATCAGGGCATTTTTCGGGCATATTTTAATTTTCTCCTTTTATCTTTTCAAACATTTCTTTTTCTTCTGGTTTTGAAGGAAATCCAGTTATTATGATATTAGAATTTCTAACGGGAATAAAAACCAATGTTATATATTCATTGTCAGACTCTTTATGAACACACATATATCTCCTTTTATTTTCAGGATGTGGATATATGACACCATATTGTAAAATGGTTGGGATCTTCACATCAATTCCTCTCACACATAATTTCACTACATGGTCAATATCCATCTTAATTCTTCGTTTTCACCAATCCTTGCCATGTTTTTCTTCGATTTTGCTTCTTAACATTATATTATTGTTGATTTTATAATAAATAAACCTTTAAATACCCTGAAATTACAAAATTAATTGGTGAATATGTACGGTGAGTTAGTTCACAGGAACCCTTTTGCGTTCGAATGTGCAAAAGCGTTCACGGAAAAAGAGCATATCAAGGGATTTGCTTAGTTTCACCGCTGTTTCTGGTTGTAGCGATTCGGAAGGAAGAACCTCTAAAAACATTATTTTCTTGGTTCTAAATGGTCAGTGTGGTGTAGCCGGTAGCACGACAGGTTGTGGTCCTGTTAGCCTGGGTTCAACTCCCAGCTCTGACCCTGAATCCTCTATGGATTTTTTAGTAAGAGGAGATAATAAGATATTATGACTTCAAAATTCCAGTGCCCGCGCGGGACAAGGGACTTCTTGCCTCAGGAGATGGCCAAGAGGAGGGGGGTCTTTGAGAAGATTCGTGAAGTGTTTGAGAGATATGGCTATGGCGAAGTTTGTACTCCGGCATTTGAGGATTTTGAGTTGCTGTCCAAGAAGTCCGGGCCCGAGATAGAGAATGAGATTTATGCTTTCAAAGACAAAAGCGGCAGGAAGCTCGGCCTTCGCTTTGACCCAACCGTGCCCATATGCAGGATTGTTGCATCTGACCCTTCGCTGCCGAAACCCATCAAGTTTTACTACATCACCAATATGTGGCGCTATGACCGACCAGGCACTGGCAGATGGCGCGAATTTTGGCAATGTGGAGTTGAGCTCATAGGCTCGGACAGGCCAGAGGCCGATGCAGAGATACTTACAGTAGTTTATGATTCGTTGAAGGCCATTGGCATCAAGAAGTTCTTTTTCAAGATAAATTCCCGTAGGATTGTCGAATCATTTGTTAAGCAGGCAGGGATTCCGGAAGGGAAAAGGTTTGACGCTTTCAGGGCAATAGACAAGCTGGACAAAATTGGCGAGCAGGAGGTCAAAAGGGAGATGAAGTCCTACAAAATCCCTGAAAGAGCAGTGAAGAAATTCCTTGAGCTCGTTAGATCAAAGAAGGCCTTGGGAAAAGATGTCAAGGAGCTTGAGATCATAAAGAGGCTTGCAAAGGGCATGGGTGTGGACAACATCAAGATTGACTTCAGTATTGTGCGCGGCATAGATTATTACACCGGATTTGTGTTTGAGACCTTTGTAAAGAGTTATGAGAATCTGGGCTCTGTGGCCTCGGGTGGACGGTATGACACCCTGATAGGTTTGTACAGCGGCAGGGAAACCCCGGCCACTGGTTTCGGAATCGGCGTGGACAGACTGATGGAGACCATCAAGGATAATGAAAAATACTCGCCTGCAAAGGTCTTTATCATTTCGGTAAAACCCGAGCTTGGAAAGAAGGTTCTTGTGATTGCAAAGAAGCTGCGCGCTGAAGGTATTGCAGTGCAGACCGACCTCATGGGCAGGAACATGAAGAGGCAGCTGGAGTATGCAGATGCTATTGGAGTCCCATATGTGGTCATAGTTGGTGAAAAGGAGCTGAAGTCGGGCAGGCTTGTTCTCAAGGACATGCAAAAGAAGAGGCAGAGGAGCCTGAGACTTGCGCAGATTGCAAAGCTTTTGAAGGCAAGCTCTTGAGATCTGGTTAACTCAGTATAGTTGTTGACACGTATTTTGACAGTTCTTTCCGGCATATTCACACGGCGGTGGTTTCTCAAATTTAATAAGCTAAGAACACAAATATTTATTATGAAATATGTGACATTAGCAGCTTTAATTCTGACCATATTATTCTTTGTAAGTTCTGCGCAGGCTGAACTGGAATGTAATATGAGGGTATCTAATTGTCATTCTGGTGAGACAGCAATGGTCTATCTTTCTGGCATGACCAATGCACATTTGAGTCAGT
>JAFCEM010000086.1 GCA_017609145.1 Candidatus Aenigmatarchaeota archaeon
CGGTAAGGAGCGGAAAAAGATGTGAAGAAGTTAAAATAGGAAACAAAAAACGATGACTGTCCCCATTATTCCATTATTCGTTGTGTGAATATCTATAATAATTATGGAAAAGCCGCGAAACAAAAAACTAACACCAGAAGGCATTAGGAAAGTACTTGAGTTTTTGCCAAAATTTCAAGACCCAAAATTCAAGCCGGGCAAGTGGTATCCTTCTGACCAAATTGATGAGAATACTTCAACTTTTCCTCGTTATGAATATTCAAATTCCGTCAGCAAATTCCTCAGCACTTTGTATGATGAGGGATTCATATATCCCTTTGAATGGGGAGGTTGGAATTACGGTGTAAAATTAAGCCAAAATCCAGAATTGCTTCAAAAGGCCAATTTGTTGACTTTAAGGAAAATTATAACCGCTCATATAAGGCAGGACAGGTTTTGTGAGGGCCATCTGGCCAGTGTTTTTGAAAATGGTTTAGTTGTTTGCTTTTTGAAGAGACTACAACAGCTATATAGTGGTAACCGGTTGACCTTACACCTGAAAAACATGTGATGAGTCCACTCTAAAAACCTGCCATCAGGCAACCTGTCTGGAATACCGTCGAGGCGCAAGCCAATAATGGTTTTTGTCTTGAATAGTTACTTTTCGGAGCCTGTTTCGGCTGTGCACCGTAAATAAGCAAGGCAAAATGACGCGAAGCAAGTTTGATAAGGTAAAGAAGTCCGGATTCTCAGCCATATATCGCCAAATCCGGCCAAAGTTTATCGAAATCGCCATCGCATGCGCATAGAACATCGTTTGAAAATTGAAAATTGGGGACAGCGGGGCTGTTGAAAAACTCTGTAAACAAAAAAACGGCCTGCGATTTCAGGCCGGAATTAGGGCTAAAATTCTCATTACGCCACTTTTTCAACAGCCCCACAGCCACCTGTTTTTTCTTGACGTGGGGTTTTTGGGGCTGTAGTTTTATGTTATGCCAAGGTTAGCCAGAGCGGCTGAGCGGGTGCACTTTCGATATACAACGCAGCGGCCACCCTTTAGCAGGCCAAAAAAGAGTAAAAAGAGCATGGAAAGTGTTAAGATGGGTAAGAAAAATAGGTGACTGTCCCCATTATTAAACAAATATGCAACAAGATTGATTTCTACAAATATCGTTGCAAGTCCCCACGGAATAATCCATATTTTCCAGGCCTTGCTGAATGTTAATTTATCCATAATAAACCTTATATATAAGCTTTGCTTACTTCTTGTTTTGATTGGCATCTTCTTGCTTATGTCCCGGCGCCACAGGCAAGTCATGCCAATCGTCAAGCCCCATATCTTTTGCTATTTTGTTCATCCTTTCATTATTCATTGAAACTGCATTTACCATGTTACCGGCTTCAAGAATCACCCCCACAGCGCCAGCAGCCTCTCCAACAAGAGGAGGTGTGGGTGCCACTGACTGCACTACAGTTCCGCCAACCGAGCCCCCAACAGGAGCAGTTATACCTAACATCTTTTCCGTTGGTATCGCACCAAGCTCATATGGAATGTGAACCGGAAAAAGAATAAGGTCCCACCAACTCCATGGCCAAGTATAACTGAGCCCCAATGGATCAACCCAATATACGGGATTATTCAAGCAATAAGCATAGAGGTTGAACCCCGAATAGTAATCCAACGGGTCGGTCTGCAGGAAACGTCCTGTTTCTGCGCTGTAGTAGCGGTATCGATAGTAATATAAGCCCGTTTCGTAGTCGAGTCTTCGACCGGTGAAGTAATATGGGTTAGCCACAGAGCTCACAGAGAGCACAGAGTCATTTAAGTCGCGTATTATTGGTTTGCCATAAACGTCATACTCATACTTCTCCACAACATCGCCCGAACTGTCACTTAATGCAGTCACTGAACCCAAACCGTCGTAGTGGTAATAATACTTTTCGTTAACGCTAATGTCCCACATCATCACCGGCTCGTCTATCGCCAGCCCGTGGACGTATTGTTCAATATGTTGCTAATCCTCACCTAAGCGCATTTTCAATTCCTGGATTTGTTCTTCTTGACGTTTTATCATAATGTAGAACTGCCTTCGCTCGAAGTAAAGAAGTGCTAAAAACAAACACATAACACTCACAACTGCACAGATAGTACCTAGAGCAGCACGGTTGACCCATTGGAACAGTAAAGATACAAATCCAAAAACAACAGAGTAAAAGAATAAAAGAATGGGCCAGTACCGCCCAAGGGCTTTCCTTCCAACATACAAGACCCACCTCTCGGGCCAATTCTTCGGTGTACCTGTTTTTGCGTTGTTTCCTGTTTCTATCTTATCTTTTCCCATCGCAACCTTTATCTCCTCCATTTCGATAATGGCGATAATGGGGACAGTCACCTATTTTTCTTATCCATCTTAACATTTTTCATGCTCTTTTTATTCTTTTTTGGCCGGCCGATGGGAAGAGGCCGAACA
>JAFCEM010000017.1:0-12521 GCA_017609145.1 Candidatus Aenigmatarchaeota archaeon
CCTTCAGCATGGCCTTGTGCCTGGTAACCGTCAGCGGATGGGTTCTTGTTGACTTCCCTGCTGCCATGACAACTGCCTGCATCTCATCACCTACTTGACCGTCACGCTTTTGGCGAGGTTTCTTGGCCTGTCAATAGGGAGCCCTTTTTCAAGGGCCATGTAGTATGCCAGCATCTGCCCGAGAACGGTTGCAAGTATGCCGAACTTGCCGTTGTCATTTGAAGGTATCTTCAGGTCAGCTTCATTGCTGTTCGATGCTGTTATAATCCTTGCCCCCCGCGATTCAACCTCTTTGGTATTGGAAAGCATGTCATAGTTATTGTTTGATATGAGGGATATCACCGGAGTCCCCTTTTCTATCAGAGCTATTGTCCCGTGCTTCAACTCACCACCCATCATGCCCTCGGCATGTATATAGGATATTTCCTTTATCTTCAGTGCTATCTCACGGGCAACCGGGTACGAGAGTCCCCTGCCAATGACATATATATCATTCCTGCCGCAGAGCTCGCTGGCGAGCTTTTTTATCTTTTCTTCGTTCAGCCTGATTGTTTCGCTTATCTCGTCAGGCATTCTTTCAATATCTGTTTCAAAGCCGAACATCGAGGCAAGATATAGCAAAAGCGTTACCTGGTTGGTAAAGGATTTCGTCGCTGCGACACAAACCTCCTGCCCTGCCATGACTTCAACTGACAGCTCGGACATCCTCTGTATAGTCGAATAGGGGACATTCACGATGCTCACTATCCTGCTGCCCCTATTTTTCACGTACTTCAGGGCCTCTATTACGTCCATTGTTTCACCACTCTGTGTTATGGCTATTACCACAGTGTCCCTGTCAGGCATTGCATAGTTCTGGAACTCCGAGGCGATGACACTCTGTGTGTTTATGCCCGCCTGCTTGAGCAGATAGACGCCTAGCAGCGAGGCGTGGTATGACGTACCACCAGAGACGAACATGACGTTCTTTGCCCCCACAATCATATCCTTCAACCTTTCGATTTTTTCCTTTTGTGTTGACTGCAAGGACTTTATCAACCTCCTGCAGGCCTCGGGTTGCTCCATTATCTCCTTCATCATGAAATGCTCATAGTTCTCTTTTGTTTCATTCTCCCTGCTCCACTCAAAGTCTTGGATTTCCTTATCCAGCCTCCTGCCCCTGCTGTCAAAGAACTCGTATCCGTCAACACCAACGACAGCGAACTCGTCGTCCCCGAAGAAAACCGCCCTGTTCGTTCTGTCAGAAAAGGCATATATGTCGCTGGCAAGCATGAAACCATTCTCAAGCAGCCCGAGAACCAGCGGGGAATCCCTCTTCATTGCATAAATCCTGTCCTCGCCCTTCCTTATCATGAGCGCCGCGAAAGTGCCCTTTGTCCTTTGCATGAATTCGGGCACTGCCTCCTCTATGCTCATGTTCTCGCTTAGCGCCTGCTCAAAGAAGTGTGCTATTACCTCGCTGTCCGTTTCAGACCTGAACCTATGCCCTTTCTCCTCAAGCTCCTTTTTGAGCTCCTGGTAGTTCTCTATTATCCCGTTGTGTACTATGGCTATCTCACCGTCACATGAAAGGTGCGGATGTGCATTGGCCTCTGTGACAGCCCCGTGTGTTGACCATCTGGTGTGGCAGATGAAAACTCTTGAAGCTGTGCCCAATCCGGACGCATCAAAATCGCCTATGTTACCGACACGCTTCTCCAGAAAGCCGTTGTTCGTGGCAAAGCCGAAGGAATCGTATCCTCTGTATTCCAGTCTTTTTAGTGAGTGCATGGGCTCCTCAATACCATTCTCACTGTTGCCTATAATCCCGACAATACCACACATAACCAACACTCTGAAGCCCCGGCAATACAACCGATCTCCGGAAATGCGTCTTAAACTGTCTTATGACACTACCACTCTTCAGCAAGACATGGTTTCTCCGAGACCAGCCGACAGTTACTTTTATAGGACGGCCTTACCTTTAAAAGGGTTTGCCCGAAACTTGCCCCTATTGTTTCATTACGGGTCTGTTTCCCCTTTAAATTATTTATCCCCAATAAATCACCATGCCCGAGGTTGAAACAATCCAGGCAAAAGAAAACCCTGAAAAAACAAAGGACAACCGCGGATTCTTTGTCATAAATATGGACAGGAATACCAGTGAAGTGGTTCTTGAACATCACCTGCCTGACGGCAGGTTGACAAAGGTAATCAGGGGGAAGAACGCAAAGAGCATCTATGATACTGTAATAAGGCAGGGTCTGATTTCAAGGTTCGAGACAGCGGCAAATCTTGGTTCCGAACTGGAAAAGGCTGTTGTTGCGCTCAGGAACAATCTCACATACGTTCAGGAGACTGAGCTGCCTATGATGACATCGACAAGGCAGCAGGAAATTCCTGCTGTGCATAACACAAAAGTGCCGGACGCCACAGAGCCCCGCAGCCCCAGAAGGGAGCTGAAGGAAGGCATAGTGCAAAACAGGCAGCAGAAAAAGAAATACAGGCAGATTCTCACCCAGATAAGGGTTGATTCTTTCTTTGCCTAGCCGCAAACAATTAATTGTTTGCATACAAAAATCTCTCATGCCAAAAATTCCGGATTCTGAAAATAAAATGCTGGAACTCATACGAAGCCAGACAGGTTCTGACGGAAGCAGGGGCTGGCCGGTCTGCGTGCGCGACAGGATAGCATATTCTGCGACAGGAAGGCCCAACGTTGCCGTGACATTCCTGTGGACAATGAGGGACGAGGTTCTGCCAAAGCTTGAAAAGGAGAATCTTGCGATTGCCACGAATTTTTACACACCGGCCGGGCTCGAGGGCATGCTAAGGAACATACTGGGCAACCCCTATATAAGGTACGTCATAATGCTCGGGAACGAGTATTCATCCAAAACCAAAGACACGGGTTCCGAAATGACGAGCGCCAATGCAATCAGGGCATTCTTTGAAAAGGGCATTGATAATAATAGGAGAATACCCGGGTTCGAGAGCTCAATCTATCTCGACAGAAACATACCTTCTGAAATGATAGAGAAGATTAGGGAAAACGTGCAGCTCATCGACCTCAATGCACAGATGCTCGGGAAACCACTTGAAGAGAAGATAGAGAGGGCCAATGAGCTGATAAGGACACTTGAGAAGAAAAGTCCATTTCTGGACAATCCACAGGTTTTTGATTACGAAAGCATGACATCTTCGTTCCCTTATGAGGGCGGGCCAGTCATTGTCAGGAACAACACAATCCCAAAGACATGGATTGACATTATGCATGTAATCAACAGGTATGGCAGGGACAACCTTATGAACGCGAACACCGACAGGTGGGTCAAGGAGATAAACAACATGGTCGCTGTTATACATGACCCCCAGAATATGGACCTCTCCATAAACCCGTTCCTCGTGCCCATGACACCGGAGAAGATTGCAGCCTACAAAAAGGAGATTTTGTCCCCGGAACTGCCGGAAGGCAAGGCCTATACCTACGGCAACAAGCTCCGGGCATACACGTATCCCAAGCCTGAAGAAATAAAGGAACTCGTGAACAGTAAGGAATACAAGGATTTCGAATTCGGTAGAGGCGAACATCTTGACATGAATGTCAGGTACCTGCAGGATATAAGCGAGATTGACCAGATAAGTGACATAGCCGAGGTGCTCAGGCGGGATCCCTATTCAAAGGCATGTGTTGCAATAACATGGCACCCCCACGAGGAGCTGATGAGGAAGCACAAGAGCAGCCCCTGTCTGGTGTTTTTGCAGTTTATTGTACAGGACGAAAAGCTGAATCTCATGGTATTCTTTCGCAGCCATGACATGGTACAGGGATGGCCCGAGAACGCCTACGGCTGTGCAGCAATACAGAGGCATATTGCCGATGACATCGGCATTGAGCCCGGCATACTCACTATAATCTCGGGCAGCGCACAGATATACAGGCATTACTACCAGCAGGTGAATGAGATGCTGGAGAAGTTCAGGAAGAAGGAAGAGGATTTCCATGACCCCAGGGGCAACTTTCTCATAGCAGTCAGGGACAGCAAAATCATTGCAACGCTCTCAGACCCGAAAACCGGAAGGGAACTCGAGAAATTCGAAGGGAGCACTGCCGCAGAGCTCTACAAAAAAATAGCGTTCAAAGCTGATATAAATACGGGGCATGCAATGTACCTGGGCTCGGAACTCATGAAGGCCGAGATAGCGCTGAAAAACAACGTTGTTTACGAGCAGGACTCGGAGCTGAAGATATGAACGGCCTATGATTTTTTATTGCTGTCTGTGATATTAAAAACAGTGAAACGATGATTCTTCCCGACCATGAGATAAAAAAGCTTATAGAAGAAGGCAGGATAGGCATAGAGCCCCTTCAGGAAAACCAGATAAAGTCCGCATGTGTTGACCTCAGCCTGGGCCCTGAGATAAGAATATTCAGGCACACCCATGAGCCATGCATAGATTCAAAGGTACCCAGCGATTACATCGAGAGCACGGTAATGGAGAAAGGCAAATTCATACTACATCCAGGAGAATTCATCCTTGGCATAACCAAGGAAAAGGTCTCTCTGCCTGACGATATCGTCGGCTACGTCGACGGGAAATCCTCGCTGGGTAGGATTGGAATAACCGCGCACATAACGTCCGGATGGGTCGACCCGGGGTTTGGCGGCAGGCTGGTGCTGGAGATAACTAATCTGGGGAGAATGCCGGTCGTGCTCTACGCTGGGATGAAGATATGCAAGATTCTTTTTTTCAGTATGAGCTCGCCAAGTAAAGTGCCCTACAACATAAGGCAGGATTCCAAATATCACGGGCAGATGGACATAGAGCAGAGCAAGATACATGAAGATATTTAAATACAGCTATCAGTTCTAATATAATCAAAGCGGTGATTGTTATGGGTCTCAGGCCGGCGAAGTGTTACAGGAGAATGGAAAAGCCTTATACAAGGTATAGCAGGAGAAAGCCCAAAAAAAGCTATGTAAAAGCGGTGCCGGACAGAAAGATTCACAAGTTCGAGACAGGCAACAAAAAAAAGGAATTCCCCCTGAAAGGCAGGCTCGTGGTTGAGAGTAGCGTCCAGATAAGGCATAACGTGTTTGAGGCCATGAGAATATCAGCCTCCAAATTTCTCAGCAGCAGAATAGGCGATGACTTTTTCATGAAGATACTTGTCTACCCGCACCATATCCTGAGGGAAAACCCCCTTGCAACGGGTGCAGGTGCTGACAGGTTCCAGACGGGCATGAGGAAGGCCTTCGGCAAGCCCATAGGCACTGCGGCGCAGGTCAAAAGCGGCCAGAGTATACTGGAGATAAGATCAGAAAAGAACAAAAAGGAAATCGTAAAAAAGGCGTTCAAGCTGGCTGCTGCCAAGGTACCTTCAAAATGCAGGGTAGTATTTAACGACTGATTCTCAGATTGGGATGAAGCTGGCGATGAATGTTGTTATGTAAGGCACGATATAAAGCGATATTCCATAGAAAACCAAGCCTATTATTACAATATGAATCCATCTCATTGAGCCAAAGAAAAGCTTTAGCAGGAGTATCCAGATGATGGCCGGCAGTGCAAGTGCCATGAACGGGACAGCTGCTATGAACGACAGCATGATACCCATTATGCCAAAATAATTTATTACATTCACCAGAAGCACTACAAGAAAGGCATTGGCTGGTTTGATTGATTCGCCTGTGCGCCTGCTTACCAGCTGCATTACGATTACAAGAATTATTCCTGTCACGATTGTTGAGATGAGAATACTTACTCCAAGATTTATCCAGTAGCTTGCTGTCTGTGCGGTTGCAAATTCATATATACTGTTCAAGTCAAAAAGATTGAATGGAAACTCCATAGAAATAATTTATTTATATTGACTTAAATATTTGGAATGGAACCCATTTTTTATCGGAATTGCGCCAAAATCATGCCAAATTTCTGCTCAAAATCAAAAAACCATGAAAAGCTTCTATTTAAGCTAAAAAAGCTTCTAATCTGCTTTGGAACATTTAAAAAACATAAAATCTTTTTTATGAATCTTTAAAAAAAGTTAAACAGGATTTCTGTGCCCCTTTGAAACCGTTTCATAGAAGTTTAATATATGGTTCGTAACCAACTATAGCACAACTTCATCAGAAGTTTTTGAAATAGGAGGGAAAATGAATATTAAAAAATTGTTAGCAGGTGGCTTGGCAGCCGCAATGGCCGGAGCAACTCTTGCATTCGGCGCAGCAGCAACCACACTGGGAGACTATGTTGACACAGGAACCGGTGGCGCTCTGGCATCACCAAGGATTGTGATAGGCAGCAGCGCTGGTGACGCAACGGCATATCCAAAAGACGTTGCAGCTGCTGGTGACGTTGCAGCAGCCATGGCTGGTTATGCCACTACAACAATATCGATACCAGGCGGTTCAACAACAAGCGTTTCAAACGGAGCTGACATAGCAACAGCAAACAAGAAGCTTTACTTCAGGAGCCTGCTCAACAGAGCACGAAGCACTCTTACCGAAACAGACCTTCCAGTAGTGCTGGCTTCGGGAACTGTCTCAGACCTTGATGTTTCTGGGACATACAACTTTGATCAGTACATCAACATAGGCACAAAACAGACAGAATACGACAAGAACAGCGGTAACTTTGATGACCCGACACTCTACATAGCAACAGGATCTGATGCAAAGGGAGCACCATTCTATAACATAACAATAGTGTTCGCCAAGACGCTTAACGTGTCAGACCCCAATGTCCAGGGCGGAACCCTGAAGATAGCCGACATAGAATACACTATAGGCTCGAATTCACAGTCCGGGACCAGCGGTGCAGCAGCAGATTCAAAGCTTGTATTGTTGGGCGGTGCAGGTTCAACAGTGGTTGATGAAGCCAGCTCAACAACAGTATCGCTTGCAGGTGTAGAGCATACAATAGAGGTTTCTTCGGTAGCCAGTTCCACGACTGCTGTCATAGTGGTTGACGGGAAGCTGAAGGAGGTTACAGAAGGCACCACCTATTCAATTACAGGAGACAAGGGTGCCGTTGACGTTTACGTCAAGGGTGTCTACTACGCAGGTACAGGAAGTATCGGAACGAGCCAGGTAGAGATGGTGCTTGGTTCAAGCAAGATAACACTTCTTGACCACTCCAGTGCAAAGCAGGGAACTAACGATGAAACAATCCAGGGCACGCACTGCTATGTCGTTGGTGATGACAGCGGCATAAGCAAGATCGTTGTGTCCGTTGCGGGTGAAGACGCAAGCAGCAATTACATCAAGGCAGGAGAATCCAAATTTGACCCCGTTTTCGGTTCCTTCAAGGTGGCATTCAACGGAATGACACCGGCATTGGACGACGCCGCAAGAGACACTGTGTTAATAGACAACTCAGGTACCCAGTATGCAACCACAACAATTACTGACTACAGGGGATACAGCAAGCAGATAACATTCGCTTACAACGGGTCATCAGCACCACAGCTTAATTACTCGTCCAATTACGCCATTCATGTGCTGGAGGGTGAAGTGGTATCTGTCAACGAGTACTTCCTCATCGCACCAGAGCAGGAATCGGACTTTGGGCACATAATGCAGCTGACTGACATGACAAACATAGACGGAACCGATCCAAGGTTCACATTAAAGGATGTCCTGAGCGAAGCAACCATGACCTACTACTTCAGCGACGACGGAAAGAAAGATGCATCAGCTTTCAAGACATTCTACATTGATGGCCAGACTTACTACGCACATAACGTCACAGGAACAGAAAAGATGAACTTTACCTGGGGTGACACAGGAGCTGTCGATGGCGACACAGGAAGCAAGACAACAGTGTTCCCGCTTATCAGACTGAAAGGCGGTGAATACATCACCTATGTCCAGAACCAGACACTGAACACAGCTTCGCAAAACATTTCCAAGCTGGACGGCGAAACTACCCACATACTGGAGCTTCCTGGCGGTGACCTGAACATATCAGTTTACAACACCACTTCCAAGAGCTGCACGACCCTGTGGGTCAACGGAACATCAATGGGAAACATCTCGTGTACTACATTCGACATGATAGTAGAGTATGCTGCAGGACAGATAAACTACGATGTAGGATTATACGTAAATGGTAACGCATCCGTAGAGATAAAATGGATCCATCCAAAGACGACATACATAGCAACATCAAACAATGACAACCTTGTAGGTGTGATGGTGTTCCAGGAAGAGGACAATGCAACAGTCAAGGACGCTATTTTCGCAGGCCTTGACTACGCATCAACAGACGGCCTCAGAATAGACCATGAGACAGGCAGCAGGACCGGCGTTTCTGACGGTGACTCAAGAGGTACCAACACATACATATCCGACTACCTCAACACCTACGGAACCCAGACAGTAGTAACCACAGGAACAGAGTCACAGGGCAAGGTAGAGATAAAGTACCCTGACAACCAGGGATACGTAACAGTAGCATTCGGCAAAGACCCCACTTTCAGCACAGGCAGCTCAGGCGGCACCTACGAATCTGCATACAAAATAACACAGCCTGTTGTGCTGCTCGACAACGAAGTATCAGCAACATCATCACTTGCATATGACCTGATACTGCTTGGCGGGCCATGCGCAAACACGCTTGTGGCATCACTGCTTGCAGACGACGGAATAACCTGCGATAACTGGACTTACAACACAGGCATAATAAAGGAAGTAACGAATGCCTTCAGCTCAGGTAAGAAAGCTCTGATAATCGCAGGCACCACAGCCGATGACACAAGGTCACTTGCTGCACAGGTATTAAGCGGAACAATGAGCTACGAGTCATAAGTCACTTATGGCTTAAAAAGGGTTATTTTTTTACCCTTTCTTTTTTCTTTTTGTTTACATAGTTAGAATCAGCCCTGTTTACAACATTTTCTTGTTCTTCAGAAAATCGATTATCCTATCAGCAACCTTTTCTGCGGATATGTTGCTGGTGTCTATTATAAGGTCATAATGGCTTTTGTCATAGCAGTCCACTCCATAGTATTTTTTGTACCTTTTCTTGTCGCTTTTTTCCCTTTCAACAAGGCACTTCTTTGCGTCCTCTATGCTTTTCAGTTTTTCTTCATTCCTTTCATCACTAAAAACCCGCCTTGCCCTTGTCTCGGGGTTGGCATCAAGATAAACCTTGACAGAGTTCGGTATGAAATGGAAGCCAAGCCTGCTGTCAATCACGAAATTGTCTTCTTTCCTGCCGAGTTCTCTCTGGTATTCATCGGGTTCCCTGTCAGTGGAATCAGTCTTCTCACCGAGCCGGTTCAGTTCCGCAATGCTTATTCCCCTTTCAGAGGCCATTTTCCTTCTCATATCCCCGATAGAATAGTGCCTGAACCCGAGCTTCTTTGCAAGAATCTTTCCCACAGTTGATTTCCCGGAGCCCGCGCTGCCGGATATCGTTATTATCATAACAACTCCCTCAATACATTCACGTCGTTTATCTGCTTTTTAGTAAAATGTACAGTTTCTATTGCAACCCACAGGTTCTTCTTCCCGCGTATCATCCTGCAGAATGCTTCAATATCCAGCGAACCGTCCCCGAGATTTTTGTGTGTATCCCTGGAAAGGTCATTATCCGATATGTGAAAATATGCGGGCTTGAGCTTCATGAAACGGTGCGCTGTTTTTATGTAATCCGTGCCATTCCTATGCGCAGCCACTGCTGCGTGACCGAAGTCGAGGCAGAAACCAACACCAGTTCCCTTCATGATATCTTTTATCTCTTCGGGACTGTTGCCCATAAACAGCTTTTTTGTTCCTTTCCGCTTGCCGGAAAAATGGGGCAGGTTTTCAATGAGTATCCTTTTGTCATTGAATCCATTCAGGAACCTGATATTTTCGGCGAAAGAACACCTCTTATTCTCCATGTAACCCGGATGCACAACAATATATCTTGAACCGAGTTTATCAGCGAGTCCGAGCGCGAAATTCAGGGCAGCTGCATTCACTTTTTCCTTTTCCGGGTTTGCAAAGTTAACACCGAAGTCCTGATGTTCGCAGTGCAGGTTCACGGGGATTCCCAGTTTTCCAAATAAACCAAAGTCTTCGCCCTGTATGGCCATCAGTTCAATGAAGTCAACACCCGCCTTGGGAAGCAGCCTTTTCAGGTAATCCCTGTTATTGGGGAAAAACTTGAGCCCGATTTTCATAAAATAATATGGTCAGCAGTATATTAAAAACAACAGCATCTATGCATGTTACCTGACCATATCTTCGAGTTCTGCTATCATTTTGATAATAAGTTTCTCCTTGTTCGGGTCTTCGAATATCAGCGTGCCTTTGATGTCGAATGACATTATCTGCTTTATGAGATAGCCTATGTTTATGTCAGATTCACTTATGGGAACATACCTTCTCAGCCCGGAAGGCCCGTAAGAAACACCAGAAATTATGAAATAAGCATTTCGCGTGAACCCCGGTCCAATCTCCTTTATGAGTTGCTCCATAACCCTTCTGAAGTCATCCTGGGTTCTCAGCGTGCCTGAACCCCTTGCGTGTATATTCCCCCAGTTAATTACGGGTTCGGTTTTCTGCGTTCTCTTGACAATCTCTATGACATCCTCAAGACTCCCTACCTGATTCATTTTGCCGGTCGTTTCTATTCCTATATTAGCAGTGCTCCTGGCTGATGCCATTATCTCATTTATCTTGTAGACAACGAGCTTCATTGCCTGTTCCTGCGGCATCATGGAATAGAATGTTGGCTGTATAATGAAAATCCTGCAGTCCATTATGGCAGCAATCTTGCAGAATGTTTTCAGCGTCTCGTCCGGCTGGTCTGAAAGCGAAAGGTGCCTCAGTGACAGCTCTATGTTGAATTTTTTTGCTATATCCTTTATCTTCAGCAGGTTCCCGTAATATTCCTTGTAAAGGTCAGAAGAAGTTGAAATCCCGGTGAAAAACTCTCTCGGGAGCACGAATGCCTTCAGCCCTATCTTATACAGTTCCTTTAGTGACCTGAGAACATCATCAGGGGTTTTTGTTACTGGCATCTTTTTAATGCCGTATGTGATGCCTATCCTCATTCCTAACCTTTCCTGTATCTTGAGCATCTTCTTCCTTATTATCATTTCGTTGTACATACCGAAACCTTACTTTTTTATGTTTTTTTTATTATATATATGTAGTAACAAATACTAAAATATTCAGGTGCCTGACGGCCCAGTCACACAAAAAGCCTACTTATATTAATTATGCCCGCCAAGATTATAAATAAGCGTGATATGCATGGAAGAGTACGTAAGGGTCAGGTTGCCGAGAGAAGGCGAGATTCTGGGCGAGATTGAAGAAGCCCTTGGTGGAAGCAGGTTCAATGTCAAATGCAAAGATGGTATCAACAGAGTATGCAGGATTCCGGGAAGGTTCAGGAAGAAGACCAAAATCCGTGCAGGGGACGCAGTTATAGTGAAACCTTGGTCAGTTGAGAATGACAAGGGTGACATAGTGTGGGCATACAACAAAACCCACGCGAACTGGCTGAGAAAAAAGGGCTATATTTGATGCTTAATTTTATGATAGAATTCATTAAGATACCCGGGCAGAGGAAGTCAGTTCTCATAGGCAGGGATGGCAACATCAAAAAAGAGATTGAAAGCAGGACAGGAACGACCATAAGCATATCGCTGGATTCATGTGAGGTTGAGATAAGGGGAGATGACCCGGAAAAGGTGAGGATTGCAAGGGACATCGTGACAGCCATAGGCAGGGGATTCACGCCCAAAAGAGCCATGCGTATACTCAACAAAAACTGCTGCTTTGAAATCATAAGCCTCAGGCACGAGACCAGAAACACCGTTAAAAGGCTCATGGCAAGGGTCATAGGCAGGAACGGCTCTGTAAAAAGGAAAATTGAGAAAAGTACCGGTGCCAGGCTTTGTATCTTCGGTAAAACAGTCTCGTTTATAGGGACCTATGAGGAAAACAGGGCTGCAAGGAAACTGGTTAAGATGCTGCTTGAAGGAAAGCTCCATGCAAAGGTTTTCGCAGTTATGCAGCAAAAATAATCATTGCGGTTCCGTAGGTCTTTCACCCTCGTCCGCCCTTTTGGATGTTTTGCCCTCAAAAATGGTGTATCCACACCTGCCGCAGCAAAGTCTGTTCTTGTGCTTCGCAAGCCATATCCCTTCACCGCAGCGCGGGCACGATTTCCTCTTTCTGATGATCTCGTTCCCTTGAACCTCATAAAAATCCTTCGGGCTCTTTGATTCATGCTTCCTACCGGTCCTTACACGTTTACCTTCCCTTTTCGTCTTCGTGTCTTCGGCCGGTTTTTTCCCTTCCGCAGGCTTTTTTTCTGCCATGACTATCCCTTCGCCTCTTCTTCAGCGGGCTTTTCCTCCTGCTTGGCTCCATCCTTTTCAGGTTCGCCGGCTTCTGCAGCAGGTTTCTCTGCTTCAGCTTCTTTCTTCTCTGTCACTGTAGCGGCCTTCTGTGACCTTGATTTCATTTTTTCAAGCTTGCCCTTGGGTATGTCCCTTACATTGCCGTAAACGAACGCCTTTATGTCGGATGCGGACC
>JAFCEM010000017.1:12565-14735 GCA_017609145.1 Candidatus Aenigmatarchaeota archaeon
TCTTCGCAAGCTCATTCAGGATTTCCTGCCTCGAAGGCGTTGGTCTGCCAACATGCTCTATGCTGACATCATATCTTTCCCTCTTCATGAGGGGGTTTTTTTCCCGTTTCAGTATCTTCAAATCCATAACTATCATTACCGTCTACGTATTTAAAAGTGTTTTATAGAGAAAAAAAGTTTCATTTCACCCACAGACAGTACTTTCCCGGTGCCTTAATGTTAAGGGATTCGGCAATCTCAGAGCCATTCGGGTCATTGACGAAGACAATTCCTTTCCAGCTCCTTGAGAAGTTTGACTGCCTGCATACAGGGCACACGGATTCCCTGACGAATCTCTTGCAGTTCCTGCACACCTTTTCCTTGGTTGTCATATATCATTCACCGTTATTTTTTCTTTTCTTCCTTCTTCTCAGCCTTCACGGGCTCTTCTTTCTTCTTTTTTGCCCAATTAAGCGCACCGAGTCCGGGCTGGCGGGTAGTCAGTCCGATTTTGTACTGCTTTCCGCTCACTGAGATGGATATAATCCTTGCCTTTACAATGTCCCCTTCCTTGAGCACCCTTCTTGATTCCCTGCCACTAAATGTCATGTTCTTGGCATCGTATGAAACGAAGTCATCCATTATCTGCGAAACGTGTATCATGCCGTCCAGAGGGCCTATCCTCATGAAAGCCCCGAATTCCGTGATTTCTATTATGTATCCCTTAACAACCTCGTGCAATTCGGGTTTATATACCATTATCCTGAAGGTTATTGGATAGTGCAGGGCCCCGCTGCCGGGCAGGATTCTGCCTTCTCCGATATCCTCAACCGAAACGACTGAGAGGATTACACCGAGATTCTTGTCTACGAGCCCTTCCCATCGCTCTTCAAGGCTCTTTCTCACGGCTTCCTTTGTGTCCAGGCCGAACTTTGAGGGCTTGACGCTTACCCTGTCTTCAAGTGTCAGAGTCTTGTACATACAATCTCCTTTTGGAATCAGATATATAAATATATGAATATCCTGCTTTTAAACCTTGCAGCAGATAGCAACTGATACTGATTTTTCATTTTTCGTACGATTTTTATCCAAATTTCATGAGCACAAAGCTTTTTAAATAAATCGTACTATATATTAATTATTAATTTTAAGCTAATGGTACGATTTTATGAAAAGGAAGAGGAAAGAGATTATCGAACTAAGGGAATTTCTTAATGTGACAGGGTACAAACACGACAAAAAAATGGTTTCCATTGTGTTTGACGGCAAGCAATACTCTGTGAGAATTCCGAGGAGATTCATTGATTCTGTTGAGATAAACCCAAAACTTGACAGTTTCATGTTCAGCTTGCTGCTGCCTCCGGCAAATAGCAGCAAAGAGCCAAAGCTTATGGGGAAGTTTGTGAGGGGTCAGAATGGATAGTTCTAACTTTAGCAGGCAGGAAAAGGCAGTGCTTAAGGTCACATTTGAAGAGCAGAGATACATGAGTACGAGGGAAATTTCAAGAAAAGCGCAGATGAGCTGGATAACGGCAAAGAAATACACTAAACAGCTCATTGAAAGGAAATGGCTGCTTCTGAAAAGGAAGAAAATGATATTCAATTATTCAATGCTCGGGATAAAAAGGAGGTCAGATAAATGAAGAAATGGTTTGTATTTGTAACAATTTTAGTTTTCTGTTTTTTTGTTATGCAGGTATCCGCTGCCCATAAAACTCTCATGGGATTGCAGGGCAAAGCAACAAATACAGCCGGGAATGCCATAACAAACGGCAACATTACAATAAACATAAGTACGGGAACCAATTGTCTTGGAGAGGTTTTCAACAAAACATATGTCAATAATTTCACCCGCGACGGCATCTTTGACATAATGCTCGGCGAGGATAACGACCTGGAGCTTGATTATAACAGGGATTATTATCTTTGTGTAGATATAAATGATGAAAAAGTCGGCGGACCCTATCAATTTAGGGGTGGGCATGGAGAGATAGGGTTTGAGGATTTGGAATATAATTACACCAATAATTCAATATACCTTGCTGGGCATCTGCCGAGTTATTATACCGGCGGTGGGGGTGGCGGTACTGAAAGCATCTGCAATGACTATAACTGTACAAATATACTTTATGATGCCAACGAATCTTCGCTGAATGTGAATCAATCTGATTATCTGGGCGAACACATAGCA
>JAFCEM010000087.1 GCA_017609145.1 Candidatus Aenigmatarchaeota archaeon
CAATAAAGTGCCTTGTTCTATTAAGATACTTAGGGAGGCTGATAGGATTTTAATGCAACAGTGCAAGAAACAAGTTAGGGGAGAGATTGAAAATATACCCAGTATAGAAATTGTCCAGCCGAAAGAGACACTGGAAAGACAACTAAATCTTTTTAATAGTTAGAGGTGAAGAAATGAGCATACCGCCAGTTAAATTAACACTGTTCGGAGGTTCGAAGTATCGTTCCAATTATCAACTGACTCCCCTGGGCAAGACAAAAGCCGAGCAAATCAACATCTCAGGGACTAGAGGCGAGGTCGTCATGGCGCTTGAAAATATCGGACCCTGCACTATCTCTGAACTTGCCAATGAAATCAAGATGTCGCCTGCTCATGTCAAGCAGGCTATGGGAATTTTAATACGTGACGGCTGGGCAAGCAAAGTATCAGGAGAATAATAACACAGGAGAACTAATGGTGGAACGAATACCGACCAGGCGAGAGCTAAGAACACGATATACCCAGGTTGCACCAGGGGTATATCGCTATACTCCTGATAAGCCCAAGCCATCTGACAATGATAGGGATGCTCCACGCAAAACTACAGAAAAAGAGAAGGAATTACTGGCTACTGTAGGAGAGATAACCCCGGAAGAAGCAAAAGCAAGGAAACCCAAGCCTAAACCCAAGCCTAAGCCATCTCCGCCTGAGAGACCTGAAAGGAAAGTTGCCCCAAGTTCAATAGCGCACTGGCGAGAAAAGCCTATTACTAGAGAGCATTATGCCCGGCTGTCAACTGATGAGCAGAAGGCATATACAGAAGCCCGTAAGGGAAAACCCAAATATACTGCACCCCCGATAACAAGACGTGTCCCTACTCCTGAATTGCCTGAAGGTGTAACTCTTGAGGAAGCTGAAAAGAAGCTGGCTGCTGTAGGGGAAGTATTGCCACCTGAGTTAAAGGTTATCAGGGAACAGGAAGCCAAGCAACAACGCTTCGAAAAAGAGCATCACATTATTGGCGGTTTAGCACTACCTATTGCCCAATGGGATGCGCTACCTCCAAAGTATCAATCCATAGCTAATAAGCAGGGTTATGCTGTAATGAATAAGGTTATGGAAGCTGATAGAAAGGCTGAAGAAGCAAGGTACAATAAGCTAATGAAAGACCTTGAGCCTTTTAGGACAATGGGCTTTTCCCCAAGAGCACTTGCTTATGGTGCCAGTGAACTGGCAAAGTGGACAGGGAAAAAGGTTACACCAGAGGAATATGCCAGGACATTTACAGGATATGATATAGCTGGTGCTCTCCGTAAAGGTATTTCCCCCAAGGCACTAAAGGAAATATTCCCTCCTGAGACAGTAAACAAAGCTATTCAGTTAAATAAGGACATAGAACGAGCAGCAAAGGCTAAGAAGCTATATAAAGAAATAGTTTGGCTCAATGTTTACACCGGTGAGAAGATTTCCAATGCTGAATATATGGCATTAGGAACAGGTGCAAAACGGGATGAGTACGTTAAGGACTTACCAGCTCTTATCTTGCCTGTTGACCCCAAGTGGCAGGAACTAAAAGATAGACCTGATACTGACCCTGAGAAAGTAGCATATAAGAAGAAGTGGGGCGATAAGGTGATGAATACTGTTATGGCTACTGCTCTTATTGCTACTCCTTTTACAGCAACAGGCATAGGGGCTGTTGGTATGAGGGTTATCCCACCTTTTATTGCAAAAACACCAGTACTGGGCAAAATTGCCAGGATTGCTACACAAATTGTGGTGGGGCTGACAAAAATACCTGTTGTAGGGGCACCTCCTACTTATTTAGCTGCTAATGTTATTGATGAGAACAGTGCTAGGAATTTACAGGCTAACTGGCAGGTATTTAATGAGTTACCATTAAAGGACAAAGATAAGTGGGCTGATAAATCAGGCTATCCTGCCAATTATAATAAATTAACTGATGCACAGAAGGCAGTAGTGTTACTCCATTATGCAGCACCATCTGAAACAGCACTTAATACTTGGCTAAAGAATATCAATGCAAGTACTGAAAAGCTAAATGAGATTGCAGGCAAAGGCTCCAAATGGCTTGATAAGAACTTTCCAGCACCAGTAGCCATACCGACCAAGGTTGCTGGAGGCACTTTATTTGGTGTAGCAGAGGGTATTCACTATCTGACAGCCCTGCCATTGCTGGCAGCAAATCTGGTTGACAAGACACCAAAGGGTGAGGCAAAAGCCTATGCTGGAGAGATAGCTTCGGGGATGCAAGCCTTTTTTGCTGGCTTACCAGCTCTATGGCGAGCTGCCCCTGCCTATCAGACGGGGCGACTAACTGGCTTATTTATTCTTAGTCCGAAGGCGGTGATTAAGTTAGGTAAGGGGTTCGGCTATACAATCAATCCTGCTACAATTAAAGGTTT
>JAFCEM010000088.1 GCA_017609145.1 Candidatus Aenigmatarchaeota archaeon
TTACACGAAATTGGAATTCGTGACAACGGATAAAGATGCATACCCTCATCTTCATCTCTTTACACGAAATTGGAATTCGTGACAACGGATAAAGATGCATACCCTCATCTTCATATTTGAGCCTTATTATCCTATACGGACAAACTATTAGTACCCTCAGCAAACTTTATATACTATATAATGCATTACTTTTTGGGGATGCACATACAGCGAATACAGCGGATACGTAGCTGTCGTGACTGCCCAAATCGAATAGGGCCAGAGTGCCACCACATCAGCCTGAAAAGGCCGATGCTGATCCCCCAGGACGTGCTGGATGGTAAGCGGGATTTCCCCCAGTACTGTCCGCTGGAGGTGCGAAAGTAAACGAGACGGGAAAGGCGGAGCCAACTATTAACCGCCATGTGTTGCCCGATACGCCGACGGGCGGGAATCGGTGATTAAACGCATGGTATAGAGGATTTGGGTGAGTCCGTGCAGACTGTCGGAACGTAAGATGATTGGGGTGCGCAACACCCCTCATCTTACCATCACCCCCGCCCCCGACATCTCAAATATGCCAGTATAGCTCAAATGGTAGAGCAGTGGTCCTGTAAATCTCTGGTTGGGAGTTCGATTCTCTCTGCTGGCTCTCATGGGTAAAAATGAAGGGAATCGCGATACTCTTGTCGGTCGTTCTCATTTTCTCAGTGTTCACGCTCACGCCGTTCATGCAGATAGAGAACGACCAAACCCCTTACGGGACCGGCCTTATAATTTCTGATGCGGAGTACCCCCAAAATGGTATTACTTCGTTACATAAAGGAAATGAGACGATAAATCTATATAAAGAATTATCACCTGAATCCCTAGACCTGTCTCAATCGTCCCCTTTCCCTCCGGTAATCAGCCAAGGATCGCAAGCCTCATGCGTCTCCTTCGCCTTGACGTATTACGCCTATTCTTACCTCCAAGAATATAGTATGTCTCCAGCATTCACTTACAACATGGCTAACGGCGGAACAGATTATGGTTCCTCTTTTTCAACCACAATAAAAATCCTAGAGGATTGGGGTAGTTGCTCTTACGACCTCATGCCTTATGACCCAAGTGATTACATTTCGTGGGGTAACGAGTATGCTTTCCTAGATACCATTAACCAAATCCCTGTAAACGGCGTTTCCGTGGCCTTCAGCGGGCAAACAGTCATAGATGATATAAAGTACCTCTTGATGGACGATGCGTTGGTTTGCATAAGTTTCGATGCGGGTCAATACGACAACGGGTTCGAGGATGGGAACTATATCATTTCTTCCGAAGAGTACGATTCAAACACAGTGAACCACGCTCAGACGATCGTAGGCTACAACGATGGCATAACAGACGATGGGGATATCGGTGCTTTTAGAGTAGTCAACTCATGGGGGTCTAGTTGGGCCGATGACGGTTTTTATTGGTTAACATACGACGCATTTAACGAGATTCTGTTAAAGGTCTATTATTACCTGATTCCGCAGACAAATTACGATAATCAAACCTACCTGGAGATAAGGTTTTCAGTAACACCCAGTAGAGAACGATTTTCAGTCAATGGAGACACCAAATGGTACGCAACCGACACCCTCCACCAGCTCCCAAATGCGCTGTACATCAGGATCGACTCGGATACGATAACGCTCGACATGGAGGGGACCGAGATAATTGGTATCTTATCATCGTTGATAATTCACAAGAGCGGCCTACGAAGTAGTGAAGCCGATAATCTCCCCCTCCAAAATCCTTTTACAATTACCAATTCGTTTGATTTCAGTAGTATTGAAACTCAGGAGTGTGAGGTTGGATGACCAAAACCTATGAAGGAAAGTTCATCAATTTTAGTCATGCGGAATGTTATCTTGAAACAACACATCACCTCCTTTCTTTCAGAGACCTCATCCTTGACCAGTTCGAGGGAGACCCTGATAATAAGATGATTAGAATAGAAATTGAGGTGACACCATTGGATAAAGAACAAGAGGTGAAGGAAGGATGACCAAAACCACACCAATACTAGCAATCATATTTAGTCTCTTACTACTTTCAGTTATCGTTTCGGCTATCTTATTCTCCAATCAATTGGAGCAGAGTACGGACGTGGGCGATACCCCGCTGAACATATCCATCGGAGAAATAGATTTAACAGGTTATCCTAACCCTCTAGGCGGTACGCTGACAGACAATCCAAGGCATTTTCCTGATTATGTAATTAGAGGAGAGTTGATAGATCAGAAACTAATCGTTTCCACCACAGCAACAACGAACGCCACGTTATACCTATCAATATCAGGAGACCAATTAACCACAAGAGTGTGGGCGTGGAATGGATCATGGACCGAGCTGTCATTCACAACAGAAGGAACAACCAAAACAGCGATGGTATAT
>JAFCEM010000018.1:0-12428 GCA_017609145.1 Candidatus Aenigmatarchaeota archaeon
TTAACTACGTGTTACTGAGCTGTTCGCCCTGGTTTAACCCAGGACTAGCATGTTTTAGTCGGATTCAGATAGCAGTAACCTCCGGCGGGATCAACCGGAATTGAATTGGCGAGATAAGGTTACTCCTTATCCAATGGAATTCACAAAAACTTTCTTCAAACCTAAATTGTCAGCTTAAGCTCACACAAATAGTCATTACAGTTGCCTGCTCGTACAACTATTATATATCAGTTACTTATTTAAATAGTTTACTGAAACCGGTTTTTGTTACCATCAATTCTTGAAGTCAATATCTGATACTGAGTCTGTTGGATGCTATTGCCCTCAATATGCTCCTGCCGAGATCTGACCTCTTCTTGACCTTTATGTTTGCAGACTTGCCGACAAAGGCCGAGAAAAGAAAATTCTCTCCTTCATAAACATCCACCTGCTTGCTTGTCATGTCCCTGCTGAACTTCAGCAGGATTGCATTCCCCGACTCTTCAAAGCCCCATTTGACCTCGCGCTTGAACGTCTCCTCCCGAGGCTCAACGCTTATGTGAAGACCGAGCTTCTTTTCGAGCTGTTCTATGTTGGAGCCCTTCTTGCCTATGAGCCTTGGGATGATTTCATTGCTTACCTTGACCGCAACTCTGTCCTGTGACAGAACCTCTACAATGGCTTGTGAGTCATAAACTTTCAGGGTGTTGTAGACTGCGCTCTTTGCCAGCTCATTGAGCGGTGATTTCTCCTCCTGCACAGGGATGATCACATTCTCTTCGCCATATGTATAGATTTCGTACTCAAGTTCCTTGTTCTCAAAGTCCCTGACTTCGACAACTGGCCTTGCAAGGTCCTGCTCCTTCATTCCCGAGGGCACCTTGACCACGAGCCCGAGCTCGTATATTTTCTCTATCCTGCCCGCATTTATGTAAATCACGGTATCAATAACGTGCGGTATGATGCCAAGTTCAACCCTTCCTATAAATCTCTGTATCGCGCTGACAGGGCTTGTGGAATGCACGATTCCTATCATGCCAACGCCCGCAAGTCTCATGTCGCTGAATGTTCTGAAGTCTTTTGACCTTCTTACCTCATCGAATATCGTATAGTCGGGTCTGACAAGCAGAAGCAACTCGGCTGTCTTGTTCCAGTCCCCTTCCAGTGGAGCATATTGCGTAACATTGGGCCCGACCTGAAGGTCTCTGGGCTGCTCGAACGTCTTTACCACATTACCCTTCTTTGAAAGGAACTCTGCTATGGATGCTGCAAAGGTTGATTTCCCCGAGCCCGGTGGTCCTGCAATCAGTACCCCCTGCGAACCTGTGCATATCCTGTTCTGCAGCTCTTTATGCAGCTTGTAGTCATCAAGCCCAAGCTTGACTATTGGCCTTACTGCAGTGATTTCGACATTGTCAGAGAACGGCGGTCTTGTTATTGAAATCCTGTAATCCCTTAACTGAACAACCAGTGCACCGTGCTTTCCTATCTCTATGAAGGAATTATCATCGCGCCTGGCCTTGTAGGTCACCTGGTCTATGATCGATGCAAGCTCCTTTTCATCGCATACCTTTTTCCTTATTTTTACCAGCTTTATTTGCCCTGGCTTCCCCTTCTTGGCCATCGGCGCAACCCCGACCTTGAGATGTACGGATTGCGTATCTTTCGTAAAGAAGCTCTCAAGCTTGAGTTTTGCTTTTACCTTGGCCTGTTCTATGTATTTGACATTGACCCCCTCTGCCTCGGCAACTAGTGCCTGCACGAAGTCGCTTGTCAGCAGCAGGGCATTTTCTTTGGCTGCGACATCCCTTATGATAGCGTCAATTCTTCCCTTCTTGGCAAGCTGAATTTCTTCCAGAGTCGGTCTCGACCCACTGAACTCTACCTTAATCGCCTTCTTCCCTGTTCTCAATTTCTTTATCTCTTCCAGACCTTCGAATCCTATATCCCTTCCCCTTGAGGCCTGTGCCTGAAGTTCATCAAGAACAGCCCTAGGTATGATAATTCTGCAATTCTTCAGCTTCCCACTTTCAATCGTGTCAGAAAGCTTTTTTTGTATAAGAATCGAAGTATCAGGAACTATTTTCTTTGTTTTCATTTTTATCACTCCTCTTAGGTTTAATTGTATTAGGATCAAGAAATAGTTTCCTTAATCGCTGTTTCAATTTATATATACTAACACTAAGTATATATACATAGATTTAAATACTTTTCCATTCCTTTGTTAAGAGGAGAGACGAATGACAGAATTTCATGTTAAGGTTGAAAATGTTGTGGCGTTTACTTCGCTTGGCAAGGATATATTACTCAACAAGCTTGTGGACGACATAGAGAACGCAGAGTATGAGCCTGAGCAGTTTCCGGGGCTTGTCTACAGGACCAGCGAGCCAAGGGCAGCTGCATTGATTTTCTCTTCAGGAAAAATAGTCTGCACAGGAGCAAAAAGCATTGACATGGCGAAAATCGCCATGAAGAAGGTAGTGGACAGGATAAGGGAAGCTGGGATAGACCTGCCCCACAAGTTCGACATCAAGGTAGAGAACATAGTGGCATCATCCAAGATAATGGCCCAGTTAAACCTTGAAGAAATCGCATTTTCCCTTGAGAACGCAGAGTATGAGCCTGAGCAGTTTCCGGGGCTTGTCTACAGGATATCCGAGCCCAGAGTTGCATTCCTGCTCTTCAGCTCAGGGAAGATAATATGCACCGGTGCCCACACAATCGATGATATACACCTGGCGCTTGGCAAACTTAAAGAGCGTCTCGAAAAAATAGGAATCAAGATAACACCTGCAAACGATTAGTTATTAGAATTGTATTAAGATTTTCTCTCGCCCCGACCCAAAACTTTTTTGTTCTGCCAGGCATAAGTCTTCAGTTTTTTGGACTTGCCGAAGCCGCAGGCGGAGCAGAACTTGTCCCTGACATGATAACTTCGCTTCCCACACCTTCTGCAGACTATGTGAGTCTTCTTATTCTTCTTGCCAAAAGAAGGTGTTCCTTTTGCCATACACTTCGCCTCATAGTCTGTTTATCACTCTTATTTAAAAATCACTGTCCCGGTGAAACATAGACTATGTTGTCGCCCCTCAGCAGGACCTTTCCGAGCTTGATTTCCTTTTCACCTTCTATCTTTGCGTCATCCAGCCATATGTTTATGTGCGAGTCAAAGGCCTTCAGAACGCCGATTATGTCTTCACCAAGCTTGGTTTTTACAAGAATTCTCTTGTCTACTGATGAGCCAAGCACATCCAATGGTCTTTGCATTCTATCAACCAACATCCCAAATTCAACAATTTTAAATGCTTAATTATTTCACGAAAGCTATAAAAAGGTTAGCGGTCGCTCCTTTCAAAAAAAGACAGCGTTCAGGCTAAAAATAACAAAATTAAAAAAATTAAAGAAAAAAGGGGTTAGATGTAATTATACTTCTTAGCCCACCTGTATATCAGTATGATAAATATAACTGTTGGTATGAGATAAAGCCAGTTAATCAGACCAATCATTCCCCACATTGAGGGTGTCGATATTATCGTATTATTGATAACCATTATTATAACACTCAATATTGCGGTTATAATTATTATCTTCAAGGCTTCTTTCCACTGTGGTTCCAAAGGCATATGTCCCTCCTTTTATATGATATATTATTATTGGTGTGAGGTTGTTTATAAATCACACCCGTTTATGAGCGCTACATCTGGCTTGGCGGGGATATGTAGGCACTGGTTGTGTCTATCAGAGCCAAGATTGTCTCGGTGTTGTATTCATTGTTTCCTACGCTAATCGCCTGTTCCAGCGAACTTCCCCCCATCATCGTGGTTTCAACAGCCCAGCCACTTGAACACGTAGAGGAGTCACAGAATAGCATGAAAGCGTGGCCTGATATGAGGATTATTCTCGTTCTTATGCCCACTGATTCGAGTGCAGTTGCGAAAAGGACTGCCAGGTCTTCGCAGTCACCTGCGTTGTTTCTGAGGGTCTGGGCCGGGAACTGGACAAACTCTATCCCCCTCGGATCAGAAACATACTGGACAGAGTACCACTGCGGATAAGTGCCGTTAAGGTAGGACCATATCCGTTGCGCTGCCGGATAGATGTCATCCTGAATATAACCGGGTGCCAGTCCTGATGCAGCGGATGTGGTAAGCTGTCTGACCAGCGGGTCATTGGTAGTAATCCAGCCTGCTATGAAACCAGGGTATCCCCAGTTCATCCATTCCCTGCTTATTATGTCCATGCTGTCGGAAAAATAATTCGTGTGGGAAGCCCCCTGAACGTCATCGTATGTTACCTTAATATCAACCTGCGCTGTCTTGTCTTCTGAGATGTCCATGACATTATAGTTGAAAACGGGATTGAACTGTACTATTTCGGATGCCGAGGGCAGAACGTCACCAACATTCTTATAACTCCAGTCAGTATAAGAACCGATTTTTATTCCTACTTCTACATCACTTGCTTTGGTTTCGCCATTGTTTTTTATTGTTATTGTAACCAGCGGGTGATCGATTCCGGTGCTTCCGATTATTGGATAGTGCAATGTCGGGTTCGTGTACAGTGTTGTGGCAGAATAATCATCCGAAAATAAAATATTTGAAACAATGATATTTAGTGATTCCAGAATACACTGGTTATTCTGGCAGTTATATCCTGTCGGGCAGCCGCAGTCAGTGCAGCATGTGTTCTGTGTCTCATTCCCGTCACAATACGAATCCCCACAGATTATCTGGTAACATCCCATACTATTCGACGCATTCCTCTCGGGTTGGCATGAATACCCGGTCTGACACTGGCAGTCATTAGAGTTTTTACAGTTTTCGCCTATTGCTATCTGGCAGATGCTGTCTGCACAGGTATCCTGATTGCAGTCAAGTGTACAGGCGGTCTTGCATTCATTCAGGTCACATCTGTTGTCACCACAAATGGAAGTCAAACCCATTGCCCATGCACCGCCATAAATGGCAGGAGAAAATATCATGATTGCCATCGCCACGGAAGCTATTATTTTTGCGCTGCCGCTCACAGCGAAGAGCCCGAATATAGCGCCAAGCCCGAGCCCGCCTGTACATGCTATTATGAGCAGTATCTTCAGAATGCCGGCCAGTGGAAGAAACAGTATAATCACAATTAAGATTATTTCACATACAGCAATAATAGCACACTTTAGCAGTTTCAGCATTGTTTATAATTGTTCCCGACTGCTTATATTTTGGTTATTTCCATAGCAAAGCTATATAAACACTTGACCAAATAAATTGCTATGTCCAAGTGGAGTCTGCGCTCAAAAAGAAAGCCTACGGGCGGTATTCTGAAGAAGAACAGAAAGAAAAAGAAAATTGAAAGAGGATCGATTTTTCTTGAAACAAAAATAGATAAAAGAAAATCCAAAAAGAAAAGGGTAAGGGGTGGCAGTTATAAAACCAAGCTGCTCTCAGTACAGAATATTAATGTCGCTGATGATAAAGGAAAGGTCAGAACCGTTAAAATTCTGTCAGTTGAAGAAAATACTGCCAATCCACATTATGTCAGAAGGAACATAATTACAAAAGGTGCTGTTGTTAAAACAGAAGCGGGACTGGCCAAAGTTCTTTCAAGGCCGGGACAGGATGGCATAATCAATGGCAGGATTATAAATGAGAAGTCCTAATTAGATCTTGCAGTAACATAGAGTTCATCAATGGTTTTTCCGTTTTCAGTCACTTCCGACATCCAGTATTGTCCTTTTTTGTACACTAGCCTGGGCTCGGATATCTGACCTGCCGAATACTCCGGATGCTCTTCTATCATCTTTGAATAGGCTTCATCCTTCGATATCATGAACAGATTACTCCGCAACTCTGCAAATTTCATATCACTATGTGGCCTTTCAAATTCATCCTTATCAGTTATTATAAAACCCATATACAAATCGTCCAGATTTTTGATAGGAACGAGTATGTATATGATATCGGTTGTGTTATCTGCATAAATATTTATGGGTTCTCCTACAACACCGCCCGGAAATCTGCTACTGCCCTCTTCTGTATTCAGCCAGAAGTTTGTTGAATCAATGACCTTTTGCATTGAATGATTATCTAATGTTATCATGCCTGTTATGCTAATGCCTATTACCAAAACAACGATAATTATAATAAGAGACAGAATACCTGTGGTTTTGTTCATAACGTAAATTAAAAAAACTCATTTAAATTCTTTATGTTTTATTTTGGTTTTTTTCTTTCGTAGTCTTCTATTGCCTTACGCAGCGCATCGGCTGCCAGGTTTGAGCAATGCATCTTCACCGGTGGCAGCCCACCGAGCCTTTCTGCAATATCGCTTCTTGTCAAACGCTTTGCTTCTTCAAGTGTTTTGTTTTTGGCAAGTTCTGTTATCATTGATGACGTGGCTATTGCCGCGGCACAGCCCATGGTCCTGAATTTTATATCAGCTATCCTATTATCCCTGACGCGGATGTAGATATGCATGATATCTCCACATACCGGATTGCCAACCTTACCCACACCGTCAGGTTTTTCTATTTCACCGACATTTCTTGGGTGGGTAAAATGCTCCATAACCTCTTTTGAATACATGTTTCCTCCTATACACAGGGACTGACCTTCCTCAGGTATTCGACTGTCTCTGGAAGAACAGAAAGCAGATATTTTATCTGTTCTTCTGTAGTATCCCTGCCAAGCGTAAGCCTCAGAGAACCATGCGAGTCCTTCTCGGACAGGCCTATGGCAAGAAGGACATGGCTGGGCTTAAGGGATTTGCTGGAACATGCGCTTTGTGTAGAAGCTGAGATTCCTTTCATATCAAGATGAAGCACGAGTGACTCGCCTTCTATATGCTTAAATCGAAAATGCACATTATTAGGAAGCCTCTTTTCCGGGTGTCCGTTCAGGTATGAATCCGGTATATTATCAAGGATGCCATTTATCAGCATATCTCTCAGTCTTGTTTCCCTTTCCATTTCGTTTTTGAGTTCTTTTCGTGCCAGTTCGCATGCCTTTCCAAATCCGACAATTCCTGCGACGTTTTCCGTACCCGCTCTTTTCCCAAATTCATGAGAGCCTCCATGGATGAGGGATACAAATTCAACCCCCTTCCTCGCAAAGAGGCAACCCACCCCCTTGGGCCCGTATATCTTGTGTGATGATGCAGATAACATGTCTATATTCATCTTTTTAACATCAATGGGAATCTTACCAAAGCTCTGCACGGCATCCGTATGGAATATCACGCCTTTGGACCTGCATATCCTTCCAATCTCCTCTATGGGTTGTATCGTGCCTATCTCATTGTTGGCATGCATAATGGAAACGATGATTGTTCTGTCTGTTATGGATTTCTCAACATCCCTGGGGTCAACCATCCCTTTTTTATCAGCTGGAAGATAGGTTACATCAAAGCCCTGCGATTCAAGAAACTTGCAGGTTTTCAGTATGGCATTATGCTCTATTGTGCTTGTTATTATGTGGTTGCCCTTCTCTCTGTTTGTAAGGGCAATACCTTTGAGCGCTGTATTGTCGGATTCCGTGCCACCTGACGTGAAAACAATCTCATCTGGGCTGGCGTTTATCAGCTTCGCTACACTCTTTCTTGCCTCATGCAAAGCATCCCTTGCCTCATTTCCAAAAAAATAGAGCGTAGAGGCATTCCCGAATCTCTCATTGAAATAGTGCCTCATCTCATCAAGAACTTCAGCAGCAACAGGTGTAGTTGCTGCATGGTCCATATAAATTCTTTCACTGTGGGGTATTTTCTTTCCTATCATGAAATCCTAGATTAATAATAACAATGTTATATTTAAAGCTAAGCTTGTTATTTCGGCAGGTCAAAAATACAAAATTACAGTTTTATTGCTTTTTGCGGGCAGTTCACTACACAGGAACCGCATTCTATGCATTCCTTTGGCTTTACAACCTCGGACTTGTTGCCATTGAGTTTGAAAACGCCTACCGGACACACTGAAATGCATGTGCCGCATCCCGTACATTTCTTTTTGTCAACTTCTGGTGGCATGAAAGTTCATCTCCTTGCGTATACTTCTACGAGCGGGTATTTATTTGTTATGTCCTGATTTCGACAAATGTAAAAAACGGCTTCATTATTTTTTTGAATTCCAGAAGCTCTTTTTCTGAATATGGTTTTTTATTCTGGTATGACTTATCAAGGGTGATTGTTGGCCTGAACTGCTGTAAAGCGTATTTTTTTGTTCTGTTCAGCCACTTGCCAATTGTAAGGGCGTCTTTCATGCTGAAAAATTCGGGGACGACGGTCGTCCTGAATTCATATTCTAGACCGCTTTTCATGATAAGGTCGATGCTCTTTTGTATGTCATGTGTTTTCACCTTTGTTGCAGCTACAATATGGTAGTTTTCCAGGGGCGCCTTTATATCCATGGAAACATAATCGACGAGACAGTTTCTGAAGAGATAATCAAGCATTCGGGGATTTGAGCCATTGGTGTCAAGCTTCACAAAAAAACCCCTTTTCTTTATCTTCTGCATGAAAGCGGGTAGGCCCGGATAAATGGTGGGCTCGCCACCGGTTATGCACACACCATCTATCCATTTTCTTTTCTTCTGTATATAATCAAAAATTTTTTCTGGACTTATGTCCTTTAGTTTGTCATATCCAATGACAATATCTGGATTTTGGCAGAACGGACAACGAAAATTGCATCCTGCAAGAAAAACGACCGAGCAGACTTTTCCGGGATAATCTATGAGTGAAGTTTTCTGGAACCCCTTGATTTTCAGATTCATGGAACTTACCCCGGCACTGTTAATCTTGGCACTTCTGTATCTATTGCCTTTTTTTCACTGAATGTCTTCCTCTGTGAAAACTCTATTGCCTTTTTTTCACTGAATGTCTTCCTCTGTGAAAACTCTTCACGCTTGCCGTCATTCCAGTTCTGCACAGGCCTGAAGTAACCCACTATTCTTGAGAATATTTCAGTCTGTTTACCACACTTTGGGCATTTTGGCCTTTCGCCCCGTATATAACCATGCTCTTTGCATATTGAAAACGTGGGTGTGATTGAGAAGTAAGGAAGTCTTGTATTCTCTGCTATCTTTCTTACCAGGCTCTTGCATGCCTCGCCGTTTGACATGCTTTCCCCCAGGAACGTATGGAATATAGTCCCTCCTGTATAAAGCGGTTGTATGTCATTCTGGTGCTCAAGGGCAGACAAAACATCATCTGTGTAGTCAACTGGTAGCTGCGTAGAATTCGTAAGGAACGGTTCCTTTTTGCCGGATGTTATTATGTTTGGGTACAGTTTCCTGTCACATCTCGCAAGTCTGTATCCTGCTGATTCGGCAGGCGTTGCCTCAAGGTTATAAAGATTGCCAGTCTCTTTTTGTATCTGGAGACACATGTCTCTCATGAAATTAAGCGTGTCTATGGCCAGAATCTTACCCTCTGGTGTGGCAATGCTCTTTCCCAAAAGATTGAGGCATGCTTCGTTCATCCCGACGAGACCTATTGTCGAGAAGTGGTTGCGGAATGTACCGAGGTAGTGCCTGGTGTAAGGCATGAGACCGTTTTTCAGGTTTTTATTTATGACATTTCTCTTGATTTCATGGGCATCTCTTGCAAGCAGTGTGTATTTTTTGAGCAGCTCAAAAAATTCTTCCCTGTCCTTGGCTTCATAACCAATCCTGTTGAGGTTTATTGTTACAACACCTATGGAACCCGTGCTATCACCCGGACCCCACATGCTTCCCGGCCTGTTCAGCAGCTCGTTCTGGTTTATATTCAGCCTACAGCACATTGCACGTATTGATCTGGGGTCGAGGTTGGAACCTATATAATTCTGGAAGTATGGTGTCCCGTATTTCGCGGTCAGTTCAAAGAGCAGTTTTGCATTCTCGGAGTCCCAGTCAAAATTCTTTGTGAGGTTGTATGTTGGTATTGGGAAGCTGAATATCCTTCCTTTGGCATCCCCCTCAAGCATGACTTCTATGAATGCCCTGTTTATCATGTCCAACTCTTTCTGGCAGTCGCCATAGGTGAATTCCTGCGGTTTTCCTCCAACTATCGCTGGTTCGTCTTTCATGTCCTCGGGCACGACAAGGTCAAATGTAAGATTACTGAATGGATACTGTGATCCCCATCTGGACGGTATGTTCAGTGAGAACACAAGCTGCTGCATGTTCTGCTTGACTGATTTGTAATTCAGGTTATCTGTTTTTACAAAAGGTGCAAGCAGGGTATCGACAGAAGAAAATGCCTGTGCCCCTGCAAACTCCATCTGCAGGCAACCTATGTAGTTAACCATCTGATGAACAACAGTACTCAGATGCTTTGCTGGATTGCAGTCTGCCTTGCCGGGAACACCCCCAAACCCCATGAGAAGAAGATTCTTTAGCGACCATCCAGCGCAGTATCCTATAACACCATGAGAGAGGTCGTGTATGTGGAAATAGCCTTTCTTATGCGCTTCAGCTATTGCCGGGGTGTACATCTCATTGAGATTGTAATTAGACATAACCTTTCCGGCGGTGTAAAGAAGCAGACCTGAAAACGAATACTGCTCATTACTGTTCTCTCTGACCCGCCAGTCTTCCTGATTCAGGTAATCGCTTATCGTATTGGTCACGTCAACGAACAGGTCTTTGGTTTCCCTTATCTTCTGGTGCTTTTCCCTGTAGAGTATGTATGCCTTGGCTGTCTTGTAGTGACCACCCTCAACCAGCACCTTTTCAACAATATCCTGTATCTGTTCCACTGTGGGAACGGTCATGCCGCCGAACTTTTCCTCAAGTATCTTTACAATTTTGTCGGATAGCTTCTCGGCAATGTCCCTGTCCTTGCCGCCGACTGCCTGTGCTGCTTTCCAGACGGCATCGGTTATCTTTTCTGGGTTGAACTTGACCAGCTTGCCGTTGCGCTTCTTCACTTTGGTTATGGCAAGCCCTCCCACTTTTTCATATGTTGTAAATCTCTTTCCACATTTCAGACATTCCCTGCGCCTTCGGTTGGAACCTTCAACCACACGCTTGTCTATAACTTTCGTTTCCTCACTTGAACAGAAAGGACATTTCATGTTTCCTCCAGAACATAATTATATCTATATATAGTATTGGGTCTTCCAGAATGACACTATATATGGTTATTAATTGTCCTAGATGGTATATAAACATTTGGATTATTGAGAATATGTTTTGCAAACAACATTTCAAAAAACCAAATCCACATCGACCTTTTTAACGCCTTTAACAGAGGCCGCTGCTTCCCTGACACGCTGGACCAGTATATGGGCCATCGGGCACGCGGGGGTGGTAAGCGTCATTTTGATTTTTACAATACCATCCTTTATGTTTATGGACTTTATCAATCCCATCTCTACCAGACTGATTCCTGTGTGTGGGTCTATCACCGTCTTTATTGATTTCTCTATATCTTTCTTCTCGACCATAAGAATCTTTTGAGGTTATTTTTTCTTTTTTTCTGTTTTTCTCGTTTTGGGTTTCTTTTTCTTTATATTACTCTTGATTTTTTTGACGTGCTCCTTCATGCTGAACCCGGCAACATATTTTGTCAGGACAAATATCACGATAACAGCCATTACTGTCACTATCGAAGCTGCGATGAACTGATAGCCAAGCCCCTGACCTTCCGGGATTACCTCATCAATGAATGCCCCTATCGCATCCCTCCAGAAGAGGGCAGCAACGAACCCGAATGCGGATACTATCAGTGATATCATCACCGCCTTAATTTCAAACTCTTTTGCCTGCTCTTCAAGTGAAGCCATATAATGCACCTGTTATAATTAATTATTGCATATCTATTTTAATACTTTGATCAGTTCCAGTGTCATATCTTCGTCATCCGAATATCTGGAAACTATCCATCCAAGGTGTTCTATGAGCGCTTCGTCATTATTGCCCTTGAGTGTAAATACGAATCTGTTCTTTTGCCATATGTATCCGAACCCTGTATTGATAGGATAGATCTGTATTACCTTTATTACTTCCTGCTCCCCGATTCTCATCAAATAGACATTGCCTTCAAAGGAAACCAGCATGGATTCGTCAACATTGTTGATATCAAAACTCTCTTTTGTGCAGGATTCGTTCTGAAACCCGTAAACACGCTCATAAACATCACAATTTTCTGTGAGGTAGTAAATGTAACTGTTGCTGCAAGTTGGTGGAGTTTCTGCTATTGCCATGTCCTTTTCACATGGTGCAGAACTTCCTGCTGATAATATTATGGACAGATCATTCCTGATGAAATCCTCCGGTGTTGCTCCTGACCAAAAATCCGGTTCTGAGCCGCCGTTTCCTCCGCCGCCCCCATTCCCGCCTCCATTACCGGGTGTGGAATCGCCGCCTCCGGATGCTTCCTGCAGGCATTCTCCATTTTCGCATCCACCGGCGCAATAGGTGACATCGGACCAGGAGCAATCTTCTTCATGATATGCCTTTGTATTTTCTGATGTGCATTTC
>JAFCEM010000018.1:12442-25312 GCA_017609145.1 Candidatus Aenigmatarchaeota archaeon
GGTGTGCATGTAACCGGCTCTTCGGTCAGGCATTCGGCATCTTCACATCCATGGTCGCAGATGGTTATGTTACTCCATGAGCAGTCCTGTTCCCTGAAGGCCTTGTGGTAGTAATCCTTGCATTGCCATCCGGATGCGCACCAGTCTGCATTAAAAATCTCCGGATGGAGAAATATAAGAACTATCAGGATTATAATACACAGTGTTACTATAACAACACTCAAAACAAGTGTCCTGGAAAATTCCATGAATATTATTTGTTGGGGATGCTATATATCATTACAGGTCATTTTACCTTTGTGAAAAGGTATCTACCCTTCTTTGGTCTGCCTTTGAAAGGTCCGGGTCTGAATTCACAGTCCTTCAACATACCTGGTTTGGTTCCCAGCTGCTTGTTAATCTCCTCCGCGGTTTCAGGCATGAAGGGACTGACCAGAATCGCTATTATGCGCAGTGCTTCCAGAAGATTGTAAAGGGTATCGCCGAACTTTGGGTCCTTTTTTTCAAATTGCCATGGAACCCTACGATTAGTAAATTTGTTTGCTTCCCGCACAAGATTCCATATTTCATTAAGTGCATGATGAAGTTCTAATTTATCCATTTTATTTTGAATTGATATGAGTTTATTTTTGAGGTTATAATTAAGATTCTCCTTAGGGCTACTTTCTGATATGGGTTCAATTTTACCATCATATTTCTCAACAAGCGTGAGCACGCGTGTCAGGAGGTTTCCCAGGTCAGATACAAGTTCGCCGTTCAGCCTTGCCCTGAGCGCTTCCTCCGAGAAGTCCCCGTCCTCACCGAACGGTATCTCGCGTATGAGGAAATAGCGTAGTGCATCCGTTGAATATTTCTTTGAGAGCTCAACGGGGTCAATATTTATACCCTTTGCCTTGCTCAGCTTTTCGCCCTTGAGGTTGATGAAGCCGTGCACTACAACCCTGGGAAGCTTGATGCCGATTGATTCCAGAATGGAATACCATATGGCTGTGTGGTGCCATACTATGTCAGTGCCTATAATGTGTATTGCAGGCCAGAATTCCCTGAACTTCCTCCCGGGATAATCAAGCGTTGTCAGATAGTTCATCAGGGCCTCAACCCAGACAAAGATTGTCATTTTTTCATCAAAGGGCAATGGAATGCCCCATTTGACATTTAGCCTGCTGATGCTCAGGTCCCTGAGTGGTTCCCTGAGCCTGTTCATTATCTGTTTCCTGTTGCCCTCGGGCCATATTAGGTCCGGGTTTTTCTTTATAGTATCAAGTATGCTTTTCTGGTATTTGCTCATCCTAAAGAAGTAGCTCTCCTCTTTAACTGTTTCAACTTTCTTGTCGTGGACAGGACATTTCCCGTCTATGAGGTCCTTTTCCGTGTAGTATGTTTCACAGTCAACGCAGTAGGGACCCTCATATGTGCCCTTGTATATGTCACCGTTCTTCTTCAATTGTTTCACTATCTTTGCTGCAACCTTCCTGTGCCTCTGCTCGGTTGTCATGATGAAATCCGTGTATGATATATTCAGCACCCTACACAGTTCCCTGAAACCCTCGGATATCTCATTGACAAATTTATCCGGGGATTTGCCGGCCTTCCTTGCGGCCCTTTCTATCTTCAGGCCGTGGCAGTCCGTGCCCGTGCTGAAATGCACATCGAACCCCTGCAGCCTCTTCCATCTCGCAATCACGTCTGTACATATCTTCTCATATGCGTGGCCTAGATGAAACCTGGCACTTGGATAGTCTATTGCAGTGCTTATGAAGAATTTCTTGGTCATTTGAAGCCTCCAAAACATTGTCTTAATAATAATAGGGTTTTATTATATTTTTGTTTTTCTTGGTTATCACAATTATAAATTAAGCATATTCTCCAGCTGTTCCTGGGAATAAAAACCCTCATACAGCTTGCCGTTTATGACAAGTGCTGGATAAGTGGTTACATTGTAGAATGTTCTTAGTGCCCTTATTGATGAATCATCGAATTCACCGTCTATTGCAAAAATAAGGAGCTTATCCTTGTATATGTCTTTCAGATAAGTTAAGACAAATCCCTGGTTCTCACAGTCATAGCATCCTTCAATCGAGAACATGTACAGTACTGTGGATATGTCAGAACCGCAGGCTTCTTTCATCTTCTCGGCGAGGAGCCAGTAACTGACAAGCATCCTTGAATAATCCCTCTTCAACTCATCCGCCATTGCCTGGTCCCTTATCTCTGTGTGGGCTTCCTCTTCCGTAATCTTGAGCCATGTGTCGTATGCCTTCTGGTTTATCTCCGATATGGTTTCCGAAAGCAATGGGCAGGTGGCATTTTCCCCAAGGACGTCAAAGAACAGGAACTGGAGCTGGAAGTCCTGCATGTCTTTCTCTATGTTATCAAGACTTATATCTATTGAGCTCATTCTTTGCTTGCTTAAAACATGGCCCGTGAACAAACCTCCCCCAAAAATCAGCACAGTTATTATGGCTGCGGACACCAGTACCCTGTAATCAATCATCTTTTTTGATTTTTTAGGCATGACTAAAGATTGTTCCCGTGATTAATATTTCTTTGCTTTGGAATAGCCGAAAGAACTTACCAGTTCTTCTTTATCCGGAAAAGCTCATAAAGCATGGCAACAGTCCAGAAAAGCATTATGGTTATGGGATAGAATACCAGATAACCAATGTAACTTATTTTGCCCCTTTCCCTCTTTTCACCGATATACTTGAAGCTTATGTATATCATGTAAATACCAAGAACAAATCCTATAATCAGGAGCACGAGAGGCGTTGCCAGCAGACCTGAGATTGCGCCAGGTATAGAAGCTACAACATAACCAAAATCCCAGTTTATCAGAGACATTTTATATAGCCAGTCCCCAAGCATTGATGAATAAGACAACAGAAAGGTCACGAATATGAATATTATGGCAGCAATGGCAATCACGTTTATTGGCATATAGAAAAAACCAAGGTTTCCATATTTCCTGTTAAAGAGAAGGTCCCTGTGTTTTATTGAATTATACATGGCTCCTCTGTACCATCTCATTCTCTGTTTGTAGAGCTGGCCCCATTTGCTCGGGCACTCTGTAAAAGACACTGCACCAAGTTCGTTCTCTATTCTGTACCCTGCTTTGTGTATCCTCAATGCAATATCCATGTCCTCTGTGAGGTTGTGCTCGTCGAATCCACCAATCTCCTGAAGCACGCTCTTCCTGTATATGGAAAATGCGCCAGGTGTCACATGTATGGCATCAAGGAACCCCAGCATTTTCCTGAAGAAGACGTTGAATATGTACTCTATATACTGCATCTTTTCGAGCTTATTTTTTGTATTTATTATCTTCAATGCGGGTGTTACTGCAGCTATGTCCGGGTTTCGGAAATGTGGGACCATTTTCTTGAGAGCGTTTCTCTTGACTGTTGAGTCGGCGTCCATGCAGACAACCAGATCGCCTCTGGAGGCAGCTATGCCTCTGTTAAGGGAATATCCCTTGCCTTTATTTACTTTGTTGCTTATGAGCCTTATGAGACCCTTCTTGCTGAAACCTTTTGCTATCTTTTTGGTTTTGTCTTTTGAACAGTCGTTGACTACTATAACCTCAAGTAGCCTTCTTGGATAATCAAGAGACAATATAGATTTAATAGTCTTTGATATGCATTTTTCTTCATTGTGTGCTGGTATTATGACAGAAACACTCGGCAACCGTTTCTGCAGTCTCATGGATTTTTTTGACATACAAATGTTTCCTTTGTTTTTTATCATGACCATTATCCAGACTACGCCTATGAATACAAAGAGACACCAGAATAGGTAACCGAGGATTAGCATCCACATTGATATCCTTTATATTTTACATTCTTGAAAATAAAAACATGTTCTCCAGCAACCACCAGTATAAAATAATAATTATTATTATAATACTGGTTTTTGTAGCAAAACTTTTTGTGCTTCCCCTGATACAGGGTTTTTGGTGGGATGAGGTTGTATACCTTCAGCTCTCCGAGTCCATAAGCCATGGATATTACAGTTTTGAACCGTTCATGAACATAGAGACGTTCAGGCCGCCGGTTTTTTCATTTCTAATTACTCCCTTTTCAGGGGATGTTTTGGCCATAAGGCTGCTCGTTTTTGTGCTGTCAGTTTTGAGTGTTTGATTCACCTATAAACTGGCAAAGAAATATTTCGGGGAAGAGACTGCGATATGGTCATCCATCATAATGGCAACTTCCCAGATGTTTATATTCTTCAGCACAAAGATACTAACAGAACCGCTTTTCATGATTTTTATTGCAACATCAATCCTCATGTTCGCATGCTGGAAGAAGTCCGGGCGTGTGTTCAATATCCTTGTCGCAGGCGTACTTGCAGGTCTTGCGTTCCTGACAAGGTATCTTGGCTGGATATTAATCTTCTCTTTTGTTCTGTATTTTATGTTAGATATCATCAGGAAGCGGGGCGCGGGAATCAAGCACTTATTGGTTCTTTTGTTCGGATTCTTTTTGGTCTTGTCGCCCTGGATGCTATTCAATATGCTGGCATACGGTAATCCGTTCGGTGCTTTCCTCGAAAATTTGGTTGTCTACTCCGGATCGAGTACCCAAAGCCTGTTACAGGGACTCTATGATATTTTTGTTGTAGCTGGTATTTCAGGCCTCCTTTCTTTTCTTGGTTTATTTGTCATCGTAAAGAGGAATGTGCTCAGGGAGCACCTTTTGTTAGTGATTGTTTTCGTGATATCCCTTGCAGTATATCTTGTTCTCCCACATAAAGAACCGAGATATCTTCTGAGCTTTCTGCCTCTTTATGCCATGCTTTCGGGGTTTGCAATATCCAGTATCCCGAGGTCAAACATCAAGAATGTGGTCAAGGTTGTGGTTGTTGTAATATCGCTCATGTCGGTCTTTTCGGGTGTCATCAATGCCTGGAACAATTGGGATGCGGAGATGCCGATGCTCAGTGCGATTTCTGAAGTTAAATTATTGACCGGGCTGGATGAAGCTATACTTTCACCTTCTTATCCGTATGTCTACTATTTCGGTGATAGGAGATGTATAACCTTTTGCGGCATACCCTCAACAGCTGATAAAACTGAATGTGCTGATAGCGCTGATGAAATAATATCTTTGGCAGATGAATACAACATAAGCTATATAATAACCAACGCATTTGAGCCCTCTAATATATTATTAGAAGGGACGGACGACAGAATTGAGAAACTGAAATCATATGAAATGTGGGAAAATCCGGAGGCAATAAGCATATACAGGATAATCAGATAGTATCTCAAATCTCATTCTTTATGGCATGCTTGAACCACTCCAGCCATTCATCATAAATCATTTTTGTGTCCGAGGCTCCTGTCTCTTTTTTTATGCTTTCCGTTATCAGGTGATACATCGTATTGGACGTTGTTATCCACTCCGCTTCAAGAAGCTCCGGCTTTCTTGCCTTTCTTGCGATATCAACAATCGTTTCTTTTATACTTCCACGGAGCTTTATGTTCTCCCACACAGCATCCCAGTTACCTGCCCATTCCTTGACATGCGATGCTATCCGGTTGAGAACCTCTGACTCACCATTCACCAGCGTATCAGTTGGTTTCAGTGTGTCCTCTTTGCCGGAATATTCCATGAGTGTCACAAAGCCGCCTTCCTTCATGGGGCTTTCCTCCCATTCCTTTCTTATTTCTGTTATATCCACCATTCTTCTGAACCTGTAGAGCCCATCAGCAGACCTTAGCATCTTACATATCGGAACTATGTCCGTTGCCTTGAATGATGTCGGCGGCACACCAAGGTCATTCACTACCCTGTCATATACCCCAAAAGAGGATTCACCATGTATGGTTCCCGCAACCAGATTTGAGAGAGCACCAATACGCATCGCTTCATATAGTGCTTTGGCCTCAATGCTTCTGACCTCACCTACAATCATTGCGGAGTCCCCCAGCCTTAGGGCGGTTCTCAGAGCCTCGTCCGCAGGCATTTCAGTCTCCACTCTTGTTATAACCGACCTTGACTTAAGCCTCTCAATATTGTATTTGAGTTCCCTGAGCTGTTCCACGGGAAGCTCAAGTGTGTCTTCTATTGTCACAATCCTTGTTTTCGGGAGCAGTTCCAGCATAAGTGCACCAAGCATGGAGGTCTTTCCGCTTGACCTTCCGCCGGCAACCAGCATGCTTACGGAACCATCAACCAAGAATGAAAGAAGTCCCGCAGCAAGCGGATTAATCATTCTGTTTTTGATGAAAAGGGGCAGGGTCCATGGCTTGTCCCTGTGCCTTCTTATTGCAAATCCAAGACCTTCTGGCGAAAGAGTTCGCGTAATCAGGCAAAACCTTGCGCTGCCGCCTGGTATGCTCATCTCTGTATCAAGCACGGGATTTGCCTCGTCAAGGGGCCTCCCTGAATGTATTCTTAGTCTTGTTGCCCATGCTTCTGCATCCTCCATGCTCGGTATAAGATTGGTCGTGCATTCCTGCCATTGCCCGTGAAATATCATTATATTCTGCCTTTCTATTGGCGAATTTATGTAGATATCCTGTATTCTGTCATCAGCAAACAGCAGCTCAAGGACACCAAGACCAGCAGTGTATCTTGTGAGTATGTTTGCAAGACGTTCTGTTTCCCTGCCGCTGAGTTCCTGGTTCATTTTCTTTGCGGTGTCCCTTATAACATCGCGACCGATATTGTAGAACATCTCCCTTATCTCTCGTGAACGTACAAATTCTGCTGTGCTCGGTTTGTGTTCGGCCATATACCTTCTGGCCGCATCGAGTATCTCATAATGCTCTTCTGAAAGCCTGAATTCCGGCGGTACCGCGTGATAGAAATAATGTGCCCTGTTACCAAGTTTAAAAATGTTAACCTTTGTGTCGCCGACCATGTACTTGTCAACGAGCATACCGTTCTCGGGCGGCGTCATCATATACCTGGTTAGCATAAAATTGGGCTTGACGTTTGCCATGAAAAGATGCCTGTAAAGCGTTCTGTCACCTAAACGGTAGCCGGCGATATAAGGTTTGATTTCCTTTATGAGCGTCGTCTTTTCAAGCATCTTCCTGATGTCGGTGAGCATATTCATGTATTCCGTAAAAAAATCGGAAAAGTTTCTTGGTAGCGGTCTCTTCAGCTTAATTCTTGCCTTTCTTATCTCTCTTATTAGTTCGACATATGCACCTATAGGGTCTGACTTCATCAGGTCGAGAAGAATATATTGCATTCTTGGGCCTATTTCAGGGTAACAGTTCTTATATTTTTCAGAAAGCATGCCCGCCTTGCTTATTATTTTATCCCTCATCACATGTTCTATTATCTCGGCTATTTCAGTCAGCATTCTTACCTGCGGATAATCATACTCGTATTCCCTTGTTTTTGCAAGAACAACATCGGATACCTTTTTTAGTTCAAGAATCCTGTCAATGACTCTTGACATGCATTTGGAGAAATCCTCAATAGAGGCGCCATACAGGCAGCCAAGGCAATTTATTCTAAGCCTCATTTTGTTTTCATCGTAAGTGTAATCTCCGACAGGCATGTTAATTATTTGAAAACAAGAAATTAAATAGTATCTTTGGCGTGAAACAATCTTTTTATGTAAAATTTGCCAATTATAAACATGGCTGACACACCTAGCAAGCTTCACATTGTTCTAAAGGAACTTGTCAGAAGATCAAATGACTACAGCAAAAGGCTTAGGATTCTGGAACAAAGGGGGGATATGCTTGAAAACCGCATAAATTCTTTGCAGAGTTTTATGGACGAACATTCGAAGCAGATTCAGGATTCGGTTTCAAAAATAGAAAAGATTGTAAACAAGGAAGATGTGAAAGTTTCAAGAATGGAGGACCGGCTCAGACAGATAGGCGTATATGTTAAGAAGCTTGCCACAACAAGCAAAGTTAGGGAGCTTGAACAGCTCTTGGAAATTTATAATCCATTGAAATCAAATTTCACTACAAAGGAAGAAGTTCAAAGAATTATAGAAGAAAAAATGTCAAAACAATCTTAAATCAGGGATATAAATATTATTGGGATTAAAATGTGGCCAGGAAAGAAGAAAAAAGATGGGCGTGAATTTTCATCAGCCGATGCTGCAGGCAGGGTTCAGCAGCTGTCAGCACAGGGAATGCCGCAATCCAAGATTATCAAAACCATGGAGGAAGAGGGTTATACCGCAAGTGAGATTGAAAGTGCCATGAATAAAACAGTCAAGGGTGCAGTTACTTCAGGAGAATTCCTGCCACCCAAGGAGGCAATTGCCCCTGAAGAGGTGCCATCCCCAAAAGATGCACAAAAAAGGGCGATGCCTTCTGAAAATTTTTTCGGGCAACAGGCTCCGGTTTCCTCCCAACCCGTCACGAACATGACCGGAGAAGATGAATCTGATGTGCCGCAGCCGCCTTTCAGTTTTGAGGACTTCGGGTTAATGCAGAAACCGACAGGAAATCCCGGAGGCAGCGTGGAAGGTGACAGAGAACTCAATTCCCCTATGGGTGATGAAGATTTGTCTTTGTCTGAAAAAAATGAAATACTCAGTGGAACAAGTCAAAGAGATATAGAGGAAACCGTGGAAGCTGTTGTTGAAGAAAAATGGGACATGATAAAGGCAGAAATATCCGAAATAAATGCATATATCGGAAGCCTTGATTCCCGGTTAGGTGCTCTTGAAAGCACGGTAAAGGAACTGAGCAGCTCAAAGAAAACCCAAGTGCAGCAGATTGACGAAAAGATAGATACTTACAAGGACTCGATTTCTGAGTTGTCAGCAAGGATGGAAGCCATGGAAACGGCAATCAAGGACAGCCTGACTCCCATGATGCAGTCACTCAGGTCCATGAGCGATACGGTCAAGGTCCTGAAGAAAAAGTAATTGCATCACATATATTATGATTGCCTCTCAAAATGGAAGATTTTAGGATATAATAATAAGGCATATGAATTATATTATAGCGGTTAATCATAATCTTACTAATCGTTTTTATTATTATTATCCCCGCCGCGGCTCATCCACCACATTCCCAATGCAAGAACTATGATAAAGAATACTATTGTCAGCACGTCCTGGCCAGCCATGCCCAGTATATTGGTAGGTATGGTTATCGCCCCGCCCGCTCCAAGTGCTATAAGGAAAGCTACGAATATTATGATCACAACAAAGACCCATCTGGCTGCCGTGCCATGCTCGATTTTATCCCCTGACCAAAGGTCTTTGAATTTGATTCCCAGAAGGCCCAGCAATATTATAACAACCAGTATGCCCGTGAATATTATCGCAGCCCCACCGAATATGTTGGTGAAGAAGTCGGCTATTGCAACACCGACGTCGCCAGAATAGTTCATGAAAAAGAATGCTATGACAATCGATATCAGTCCCGATGCTGATTTGTCCAGAATGTCTTTTGCCGCGTACCTAAGAACACCATAGACTATCGCCAGCACCAGAAGGAACGGCAGAAGAAACTGGAAAAACCCCAGTTGGTCCAGGTTCCCGAGAAATATAGCCCAGAGTCCTGTTGCCATGGTAATATATTGTTAAAATAAGCTTATAAATGTTTTAATTTGAAGCGCAAGCGGGCGCTATTTCTTGTTTTCTCCGGGCAATTCTTCAGGCGCGGCTTTTCTTTCCTGCTGAAGTAAGGCCCCGTCGGGCCCTGCCTTTCTGCTTGCTGTTCGAAAGCCATTTCAGGTTCTTGTCCTTTTTAATGGATGGGTGTGCAGGATCAACAAGAATACATTCGAACCATTTGTGCTGTCCATCCTGGGCTACCCAGTATGAATTCAGAACTCTGAGATTCGGGAACTTTCTTGCAGCCTTTTCCTCCGCAACGACCTGCTTAGACTTGTCAAGTGAATAGAATCTTCCGGATGTTTTCGGCCTGCGGCCGCCGGCAGGTTTGGGTCTCTTTCTCCTGCCTTTTTTGATCATGACCCGCGCAACCACCATTCCCTGCTTGGGCCTGTAACCAAGAGCTCGTGCCCGGTCAATCCTTGTGGGTCTGTTAATGCGGACAACGGTGCCTTCTTTTCTAAATTTGATGAGCCGCTGCTTCCAGAGTTCACCAAGCGATTCCTTGGGTTTTTTCCACAGGTTTGCAACATATCTGTACATATAATCACATCGGACACACTAAACGTTTTAATATTTAAGCTACAGATAAATATATAAAAGTATATAACATAATAACATAAGTGATTTCATGGGAGCAGGAGCCAAGATCGTAATTGGACTTGTACTGATTGCCATAGGACTATTCTTTTTTGTAGACTCTGTATTTCCAATGATACAGGCGTGGTTGCCAGTAGACTGGCTGGGTAACTTCATAGTAGTCCTGACCGGCATCATACCATTCTTCCTAATTGTTATAGGGCTTTTTGTGGTATGGCTTGAAGTTGATGAACTGAAAGCACAAAAGGAACTGGAAAGAGAAGAAAAGGAAGAAAAAGAAAAGAAGCCCGAAGAGAAAAAGGAAGAAAAATAATTGATTTTTTTGGTTTTGTTTTCAATTACTTAACCAGGTCTACGTGGCTTTTTTTCTCTGAATTTTTGTGTCCGAAACCTGTAAATTCTCGTACTGCTGTCCTTCCATGCTTCCGGAGGGAGGCCTGCCTTAAGGCAGGTGTGTGAAAGGAATTCTTTTGCGTCCATATTATGCTCTGTCGCAACTTCAGGTAACAGGAGACCTTTGTTATATCCCGATTCTACAATCAGACCATCACTGCCTATGTTTATCTTCTTTGGGTATTCTTCGGGTTTCTTTACTTCAAAGAGTCTGGGTTTTGTCAGCACAGAAACCTCAACTACTATATTATCGAGTTCATTCATTGAGAGTGGTTCAAATCTCGGGTCTTGGGCTGCATTTATTGCGGAGTTCACAAGCGCAAGAATGAATGGCATGATGGGTTCGGGATATCCTATACACCCTCTCAGATTCTTTTCAGGATAAGTGAATATTGTCACGAAGACTCCACAATTTCTGTCAAAGGACTTTGGATAATCATGTAACATAAGCTTTTGGTGTTCCCTCACCCAAATATCTATGGCCTGTCTGGCAATCTCAAGTGCCCTTATGCCTTCTTTGTCATTCATAATGAACTTTTAATAGAATAGCAATAAGTAAATATGGCCTATATGATTAGGAAGTCAGAAGCTGAAAGAGTGGAAAGGTTGCTCCAGAAGAACGGGAAAAAGCTCCTTTTTTATCACAATGACCCGGACGGGATATGTTCAGCTGCGATGTTGCTCAGGTTCTTTCCCGGACTTGAGGCATACACCATGAAAGGCCCTGTCATGGGGCGTGATTTTGTAAAGAGTGTCGTAGATAAAAAACCTGTTGTCATTGTTTTCGTTGACCTGCCTGTTGACCAGGAGTGGAAAACTATTGAAAAGATGCAGAAGGCGATTCCCGGTATGGAGATTGCGGTCATAGACCACCATATTTATGATAAAGACCTTAATTCAAAGAGAATCCTGCACATAAATCCCAGGTTCGAAGGCGATTTCTACATCCCGGCATCGTATGTTGTTTACAAGCTTCTGAAGAAGATGGGCAGGGATGTGAAGCTACTTGTCTGGATTGCTGCGATCGGAATCATAGGCGACTACGGTCTTGATGAGTGCAAGGATGTGCTGGGGGAGTGCAGGCGGAGATATCCAAAGCTTCTGGGTAGTGATGCGCTGCGCTCCAAACTTGGGACTGCCGCGGAATTCATTTCGCGGGCAGTCGCGCTCAAGGGGAATATAGGAGCAAAAAAGAGCCTAGAATTTCTACTCAAGTCAGAGAAGTTCGAGGAATTCATATCAGTGCCGGAGCTTGGAGGATGGAAAAGGGAAGTTGATGAAGAGTTTGAAAGGATAGTCAGGGATTCTGAACAGAATGTGGAGAAACACGGCAATGTTTTTGCATTCACCATTAATACCAAACTAGGTCTGAATTCTGCTGTAGCTACATACTTCTCCGAGAAATATCCGGACAATGTTATAATTATTAGAAGGAGAAAGATAGACCAGTGGAAACTTTCCCTTCGCTGTGGTTCTGGAAGGGTCGATGTCGGAACACTTACCAAGAAGGCGGTCAAATCTATAGGCACTGGTGGGGGGCACAAGAAAGCTGCCGGGGCAATGGTAAAGGACTTAAGAGATTTCTATCACTCATGAAAAAGACAGATGGTTGAAGGGTTTTTTCATGTTTTAACGCCAGTTGCTTTCATCACAACAAAGAGATGGTCCTTCTCATAAGGATCGAGCTTTATCTTGTCAAGGATTCTGAAATGCTCTCCAAGTTTCGCAAGCTCTTTTTTATAAACTTCATTCGGTTTTTTGACAACGTCAATGCTGCGGGCCTTGATTGCAATAACTGCAAACCCATTCGGTTTCAGGAACCTCTTGGCGTTTTTTATCATGATATCGGACTGGTCACTTGTGGCCACATCCTGATAGACAACATCAACCTTTTCAATCCATGAGTATTCATCCGGATTTCTTGCACTGGCGAGTATTGGAACAATATTGCCTCTTTTTTCTGCAATCGGGTTCAAGTCCTTGATGCTTCTCTCCGATATCTCAACGCCGTAGATTACACCTTCCGGGCCAGTTATGTCAGAGAAAAAGCTTGCCGTGGTGCCGTTGGCTATGCCGAGATAAAGAATCTTTGCACGCGGCTTTATTGGGAATTCCTTCAGGCCCTTCATGATTGCAGCTGCGGGCTTGCTCCGGTTCGGGTCCCATTCTCTGTACTCCGTATTGCCTTTTTTGAGTATGCGGGGCGTGAATATACTTTCACCTTTCACTGCATTTTTTGTAAAAATGTAACCTTCGTTTCTCCACACACCGGGGAATATATTTTTCATCGTATTCATCTTGAATTTTGTTTATATTTGAAACTCGTAA
>JAFCEM010000019.1 GCA_017609145.1 Candidatus Aenigmatarchaeota archaeon
TACCTGCATAAACTGCGGAAACGGCATATGTGAATCAATCGAGGATGTGTGCAACTGCCCGTCAGACTGCATGGGTGGACAGAACTCCGATTACGCGACCGTTGATGAGTTCTGCGCAAGCGACAACTGGCTCAAGATTAAGGAGATGCGTGACATAGACGAAACATACCTCCCGATATACAGCCTGTGTGAAACAAACCAGACATCATTTTGCACGAACGGTAACTGCACAATTTATGAGGGAGGAAGTGCGACTGCCGCCGTGAATGGAAAAAGCTTTGAGGTAAGCGTTTCATCCATAGCAAGTAATATAACAGCAGTAATAACAGTTGACGGGAAACTGAAAGAGGTCACAAAAGGAAACACTTACTCAATTGCAGGTGCGCACGGAACATGGAATGCATCCATAACCGATATCTATTATAGAGGCACTTCCCCGGGCTCTGAATATGTCGAGTTAACAATAGCCTAATTCTTTAACAGCTTTACCAGCACCGCTTTCTGGACATGCAGCCTGTTCTCTGCCTGCTGGAAGATTACTGAATTATTGCTGTCCATGATATCGCTTGTTATCTCCTGGTTACGATGCGCCGGCAGGCAGTGCATAACAATGCATCGCTTCTTTGCCTGCCCGAGCACAGAGCTGTTCAGCTGATACTGTTTTAGAGCCCTGATTCTCATTGCCTTGCCCCTCTCCTGACCCATGCTGACCCAGACGTCGGTATAGAGTATGTCCGCGCTTTTGGCGGCCTCCTTCGGATTGCTGACGAGCTTGAAACTACCCTTAATCTTCGGCTGATACCTGCGTGGGCACGAGACGAACATATCGAGTTCCAGCATGCTGCTGGCGTTGATCAGGGAATGGCAGACGTTGCTTGAGCCGTCGCCGAGGAAGACCAGTTTCCTACCCTTTAGAGTACCAAGATTCTCCTTTATGGTCAGCATGTCCCCGAGCACCTGGCATGGGTGACAGAGGTCTGTGAGACCGTTAATTACAGGCACGCCGGCACTCTTTGCGAGTTCCTCAAGGTGCTTGTGCCTGTGCAGCCGGGCCATTATGGCATCAGCATACCTGCCGAGCACCCTGCCCGTATCGGCAATGGTTTCCCCGCGCGATACCTGCATCTCGCTGAAGTTCAGATTGACCGCATGCCCGCCGAGCTGGAACATGGCAATCTCGAATGAGACCCGTGTGCGCGTGCTCGGCTTTGCAAACAACATGGCCAGCGTCCTGCCATAAAGAGCTCTCCGGAATCCCGCGGGGCTTTTCTTCATTACCGCTGCCTGTCTTAGTATATCATCGATTTCCTTTCTGCTGAAATCATTCAGCGTAAGCAGGTGCCTTATCTTCATATTTACCTCACTATTATTGTTCCCGCCTTGTCCTCAATGGCCTTCTCGAGCAGGTCAAAGGACGTTATTATCACCTTTCTTTTATTTCTGTTCTTCGGGTCTTTTTCAAGAAATCTCATTGCTGCCTCTACCTTGGGACCCATGCTACCTTCAGCGAAATGACCCTCTTCATAATACTTCTTTATCTCCGAAAGCCCCACCCTTTTCAGTTTTCTCTGGTTCGGTTTTCCATAGTTCAGTTCAACAGCATCGACATCCGTGAGTATTATGAGCATGTCCGCTTTCACAATCTCAGCAAGCTTTCCGGCCGTGAGGTCCTTGTCTATAACAGCATCAATACCCACCAGTCCCTTTTCACCACGTCCTCTTACAACCGGCACCCCGCCACCACCACATGCGATGACTATTGCCTTGTCCATTATTTTTCTGATGGCATCCGCTTCCACAATCCGTACGGGCTCGGGTGAAGGCACAACCCTTCTGAAACCCATCTTAGACTTCATAAAATGCCACCCCCTTGGCATTGCGGATTTCCTGAGGTAGTGCGGACCTATAGGTTTGGTCGGTTTCCTGAATGCACTGTCATTCCTGTCCACAAGTACCTGTGTAATCACGGTCACTATAGGTTTGTCTATGCCGAGCTTGTGCAGCCTGTTGTAAAGTGTTTCCTGTATCATGTAGCCTATCTCACCCTGGCTCTCTGCTACGCACACATAGAGCGGCATCGGGGGCACAGCATTCTTTGACATCTCGTTCTGCAATAGAATGTCGCCTACCTGGGGTCCATTTCCATGCGTCAGAATAAGCTTCCAGCCGCGTTTTACGAGCATGGCTACATGCTTCATTGCGTTATCCATGTTGCGTAGCTGCTCTGGGAGCTTACCAGTCTCTCCGGGCTTTATGAGAGCATTCCCGCCTAGGGCAACTACCACAACCCTGTGCTTTTTCCGCATGTTATATTATTGTCCGAGGGGGATAATAAGTTAAACAAGGTCATAAATGGAAAAAAGCGCCTGCGACAAGCAAGAAATCACTTCTTAAGAAGAAGAGCGAACCTGACCACCAAGATAACCACTATTATTATTGTTATTATCGCAACCACCGCTGTCTTCCATAGCGGTCCTTCCTCATCAGCTGTTACCATGCCTGTTATGTTCGTGCCTGTGATTGTGCTTATATTGATGGTTATGTTTGCGCCTGTCTGGTTCGTTGCGGTCTGGTTGTCGGGGACAATGCCCGATATATTCGTTGGAACTGTTCCATTACCTGCCGGAATAACTGTTATGTTTACCTTCATTTCCGCTTTTGTATGACGAGAAGTAGCTGAAACCGTAGCAGTGTAGCTTCCTTCACTTATTTCAAACGACGGGGAAATGTAAAGATAAGCGGTCTTTTCCTCGCCTGACTGGAGATTGAACGAATCCGGGCTCACATAAATCCACTCAGGCCCGTCGTGTGCTATATCCACGATGTCATCCACTTCACCCTCGTTCTTTATCACCATAGGCAAAACCGGGGCTGAACAGGCCTTTATCACAATAGTGTTCTTGTCTGATTCAATGATTATCGAATAACAGCTTTCAAATGATTTGATTCTCAGTGTGGCATTGGCACTTAGAGAGACATAGTCTGATTCTGCTGTTGCAGTAAGCACATATTCCCCCGGTGCCAGGCCAAGTGTTGGTATGTCTATTGGTATTCTTGTCTCCTCCCCGGGTGAGAGTGTAATATCGGTTTCATGGTTATAAACATCGCTCTCAAGCCCTATATCATATGTATCGGGCATTTCACCGGTGTTTTTAAGGAATATTTCATAACCTGCAATCTCGCATACACACTTTTCCATATTCGTTGGCACTATTTCAAGTGTTGCATCATAACAGTCCCTGACCACGAGTTTGAACTCCCCGGTATCAGATATCTGACCTTCTGATGCAGTGACACTCAGTGTATATTCACCCACGCCCAGTTCTGTTGTATCAACGATAAGCGACAAATCTTTTGTATTGCCCGGGCTTAATACGACTTTGTTCTGACTCAGAGCTCCCATTGATGCGGACAAATCGAATGTACCCTCAAGCTTGCCTATGTTCTTTATACTTATGTTGAACTCGGCAGACTTACCCTGGCACACCACACCTTCTGAAGGTGAAGTAACAACAGCCACACCTCCACATTCGTTGACATTGACAAACCCCGACACTATCTTTGTTGATTCGGGGTCATTCAGAGAAGAAACGGTAAGATCAAGCGCAATTCTGCACATCTCTTCAGGCGTTGCGGTTATGGTAATTTCTCTTGATTCCCCCGGCGACAGTGATATGTTGTTCTCTGATATCGTGACCCAATCCGGTCCATATATATTATAGACATCATGATATGAGCCCGTATTCCTCAAAAGAAGCTTATAATCAGCGGACTCTCCAAGGCAGAGTGTTTTTTCCTGAGGCGTAAGGCTGGCATCAAAACTGTAACACTCGTTGATTTTGAGCTTGACCTCTTTGGCATCATAAATTGAAGGGCTTACGCATGACGTTGCTGTAACTGAGATGGTCTGAAGACCTGTCAGGCCAGTAGGCGGATTCAGAATAAGCTCTACTGTTTTCATTTCGCCAGGTCCGACAGTTACCGAGGATTCTGAGAAGCTTGCCCATGCCACGCTTGTATCCAAATCAATTGTATCCGGATTTTTGCCCAGGTTTTTGACAGTTACGGGATAAATTACCTTTTTTCCTGTTTCCCTGCAGGTTTCTTTGTAATCTTCTGAAACATCAAGCTCTACACCGTAGCATTGCATTATCTCTATCTGCAAATCTCTTGAAACAGTATCACCTGCTGTCAGGCCAGTGGTTTTAACTGTTACTGTATAAGTACCTGGTTCAACATCACAACCCGGAGGATTTATAAGCAGAAGGCTGACAGTACCCTCTTCGCCCGGTGCGAGGGATTTATCAAGATGAGGCTGAATCTGGCCTGTCCAGCCCGCAGGAACATTAAGAAGCTCAAACTCCGGAACAACAGGCTCTGCCCCGAGATTTTTGACAGCTATCCTGACAAATTTCGGTGTAATTGGTACGCATGGACATACTGAAACATAAGAAGGGATTATCTGCAAATCAAGGTTTGAATATGCCTGCCCTGAAACAGTTGCTGTATTAATAATGAGTATAGCTATAAACAAGCCGAAGCTTAACATGAAAGTTTTTTTCATATAATTAAAAATGAAAGTTAATTTTTTAAGTCTATGTGTCTCTGATGAAACAATCAAATGATGGTTTTTCGCCTCTTAATTTTGTTGCACCAATAAGTATCACGCATAAAAGGACAACCATTATAACTATCAGGATTGTCCAGGGATTCGCGAAGAACCCAAACAATACATTGTTTTCATGGGTTTTTGCCGGTGCAACATAAAGCGGTATCTTGGATAAGAAACTGGAGCCGTCTGAAAGTGCCGTGACCCTAATGGTTATCTCATAGTTTCCAAGCTGTTGTGGGGTTACGTAAATGTAAAAATTTTCAATTCCTCTTTTAGCACTAATTAGACTGTCGTAACTCAGCCATTCACTGTTAACACCATAAGCGACTATGCTGAAATCCTGGTCAGTTTTGGATGAAACCTCAAGCGTGATGGCCTTGGCCTCGCACATATAAATGTCAAGGGAAGATGGAGATATTTCCACGTTTGTTTCAAATTCCATCAAAGACTCTGCTTTACAGTCATTGGGACAGGTTACGGGGCTTTCGCCCTCCTCACAAACATTGTTGTAATTGCATATCGGTTTGGGTGGGCATATGTCATCATGTACGTAAACAGTTGCCTGCTTAATTTTAAGGCAGCCTCTGGATGTGTATGCATCAACCCTTATCTCATGCGAGCCACTGTCAAGCTCGCCCGCTGAATAATAAAAAACATTTTCAAACATGCCCTCTACGATAACGGATTTCGAGAGTGTTGACATTGGTTCACCGTCAATGTAAAAATCCAGATATATTGTTTCAGGGCTGTCCCAGGTGTTTTTTGCTGCCACTTGTACCCATCCCTTATCGTTGGATTTCAGCTGGCTATTGTAGTCAAATGTTTCAATATCAAGTGCGCATTCACCCCCGCAACTCTGGGGTTCACCAATTCTGAGTATGAAGAATTTAGTATCAGAAGAACCACACATAGACTGCGCAGCTATCTCTATCCCGTATTCTCCGGGTTCCATGTCCGTAAGATAAAATATATTTCTGTGGGTGTCGCCCCTTCCACGTTGAACGTCTCGGTGCCTTCCAGCACGTCATCCACATAAATGCTAACCACAACGGTTTCAGTGTCATCGCCCGTATTTTTTGTTTCAACTTCTACTGCGTGAATTGTTTCATCGCCGCTAAGATAGGAACTGGTTTCAATCTTTTTTACCTTTATGCCGCAGCCTTTTTCGACTTCTATAATAGGTGGCACTGGTGGAGGTTCCGGAGAATCATCAAGGATTACATGAACCATGCTTTCGCTGTCTATCGCACCGCATTCAGAGGATGCAAACATTTCTATTTCATAGTGTGTTTCACCAGGGTCATCAAAGATATAACTGATTTGTATCCTCTCGGAATTCCCCGGGCCAAGCCCAACCTTTCCACTGTGGGCAACATTAGTGTTAATATATATTACATAGTCAATAGTGTCAAATTCCGTGCCTGTGTTCCTTATATTTGCAACTACTGTATTCTCGTTCGGTACATCAAGACCGTATACATCAATTCCGCACACCGATGCTGAAACAATACCTGTAGAGCATATGCTGAAAAAAACAAGCAAAAATACAGTCAGACAGAATCCTTTGTGATTCATGTACTACTTTTCAATAATAAAGATTTAAATGTTTTGGTTTTTTCTCACCCTGTCAAGCAGCATCTTTCGTTCAATGCGTGCAACGATCTCTCTTATCTGCTGGAACATGTCAGCTTCTGTTGATATGGAGCCTATACCCATCTCGACCAGCATCTCAATCACATCAGGGTTATTGGTCGCCTCTCCAAAAACAGATGTGGTGATACGATATTGTTTGCATACACCAATCACGTGCCTGACAAGTTTCATAACAGCAGGATCCGTTTCGCGGTAGAGTTTTGATGTTCTTGGGTTTTCGTTATCAACAGCAAGTGTCAGCTGGGTTAGATTGTCAAGGTCTATTGAAATAAAATTAATACCTTCTCTGCACATGGATTCAACTTCAAGCGCGGCCGCAGGAGTTTCGATTATTATACCAAGCTTGGGCAGCGCGGGAAGATTCGGCCTATTTTCTGAGAATACGGAACCTATAATTTCTCTGCCACTCCTCAGCTCCTCAACCCTGGAGATGAATGGCAGCATAATTGCAACATTATTGAGGCCCTGCTGGTAGAGTCTTTTGACAGCCTCTATTTCGCACCTTAAAATATCCGGCTGGTCAAGGCTTCTTCTGATCCCGTGCCACCCTATTATTGGGTTGCTTTCTACACCATCCGCCATTCCTTCAAGTTCACCAAGCTTGTCTGTTCTTGCGTTCAGGGTCCTGTACCAGACCTGTTTTGGGTAATAAGCCCTTGCAACCTTTCCAATATTCATTGCTATGATTTGCACCAGCTCTTCTGGTGAATTCTTTGCAATGTAAAGTGGATGTCTGCCGGATTCCGTAAGCATGTGCTCTGCCCTCAGCAGCCCGACCCCATCAGAGCTGCTGGTATTAACCGGCTCCGGGAAGGACAGGCTCAGCTTAATTTCTGTTGCTATAGAATCCTGTCCTGAACCGAAGCTTTTGCTTATATCCTGCTGTAGCATGTCAGGGGCTTGGCTTTGAACACCTGCGAAATATGGTGGTTCAGGCCTTGTTATGGGTTCTACATGTGCATAAATACGGCCACGTGTTCCATCCAGCACAATATCCTGCCCATCTTCAAGTATCGTGGTTGCGGTTTCAGTTCCGGTTATACAAGGAATACCGATTTCTCTGCTGATTACGGCCAATGAGCATGCACGGCCCCCAAAGTCTGAAACAATCGCACTTGCTTTTCCAATCATAGGAATGAGCCCGGGCCCGGGTACTTTCGTAACGATAATATCACCCTTATTTATATTCTGGGACTCGCTGGGGTTATGAACAATTTTGACTCTTCCATCAACAACACCACTGCAAGCAGGTACGCCCGAGACCAGCGTCTTTTTTCCTTCACCTGAAAAGCTTTCATTTTCCGCCACCTTAACAGGTTTCATTGCCATTGTCTGCATTACAAATGTCCTCTTTCTTTGTGTGCACCATTCAATAATTTGGGGCTGTCCGTTATAGTGTTCTTCTATTTTCTTTGCTATGCCCCACAGATTCTTTGTTTCGCTCTCATCAAGAACCTCTGCTCCAGCCTGCTCTCTGGAAACGGTTTCTTTTTCAACCTTCCCTGACATGGCATTTGTCCTTTTCAGGTAAAGCTTTTTCCCTGTCTTTTTGTTTATGATGTTGCCCGTCTCTTTTATGAGCAGATACTCATCGGGCACGACACCACCAGAGTTCAGAATGTCACCGAATCCCCATGTAGCTTCCATGATAATGCATGCATCCTCGCCTGAATTTTCTGCCGGGAAAGATGTGATTATCACGCCGGACTTCTCGGGTTCGAGCATCTTCTGTATAACTACGGCAGCCTTTGGTATTGCATCAAACCCCCGCATTTTTCTGTAAAATATTGCATGCGGTGAAAAGAGCGATGCCCACGATTCCTTTATGGAATCCGGTAGTTCCATGTTTCTAACATTGAACAGAACCTCCGAATTCGAGGGCCCGTTGTTATGTAATGATACCCGTACAGAAACCAGCGCGTGTCCCCTTCCTGCTTTTATCATATCAAGTGCAACACCACCTGCCTCCTTGACTTCCCTACCAACCGACAGTTCCTCATATTCGTCTTTCATCTCATTGGCAACTGAGTCGGGAAACTGTGCCCTGGCAAAAAGCTCCCGGATATGGCCTGATGTCTCTGAAAGTGCCTTGAGGTCATTCATGTCAAGAGAATCCAGCAGGTTCCTTATCCTCGATTCAAGCCTGTTCATGTGCAGGAACTTTTCAAAGGCATTTGCCTTTATTACAAACCCCTGCGGGACATTGAACCCCATCCTTATCAGGTCAGCAAGCCGCGATGCCTTTCTGCCTGCTCCCTGCGTGTCCCTGCCAATCTCTTCAATCTTCAGAACATAGTTTTTTGACTCTTCTGCCATACGAGCCCACAATAATTATTTGCGCAAAAATATTAATTGCTTTGTTGGAATATTAAGCACAAGTTTATGGTGCTTGTATGGACGCAACTGCAAGAGCGTTGGAAAAGGAAGCACTGAAGTGGCTGAACAAGCTGAAGAAGGAGCTTAAGGAATCCACACCAGAGGCAAAAACTGACGCCGTTCGTGCAGAACTTGAGAACATGTACGCATACATCAAAGATTGCAGCCATTTCCTTGAAAAGAAGGATTTCGTCCGCGCCTTTGAGGCAGTTATCTATGCATGGGGCATCTATGAGACACTAAAGAGGTGTGGGCTTATAAAAAACAAATCCGATTATTAAAAATGGATATAAGATACTCCAAAGAGAGGATAGAATTTGAAAAGGAGCTTAATTCTCTCGACAAGTTCGCAATCGGTTTTATTTCTCTTATGGAAGAGCCGAAATTAAATATGTTCTGGTCTCCGGGTATGTTTCCATAATTTTTGGCAGAAACAGAGTTTCTGAGGATATTGATATGATATCAGAAAAAATAGGATTATGAAATTCAAGCAATTATGGCAAGAAACCCAGAAAAATTTATATTGCCTTAATATGATGATTTCAGGGAGGCCTATAATAACTATCTGCTGGAAGGTATAGCCCTGAGGTTTGCAATAAAGGGAACCAGCATACCAAATATTGAATTTAAGTTTCCAAAAACACAACTCGATGAATGGACACTTGAAAAAAGGAAAGAACTTATTCTTAACGGAAAAAAACTCTTCATTTCCCAGATAGAGCTACAGATACCGTTCAAGCTTTTTCTTGGAAGCGAGAAAGATATTGAAGATGCCCGGTATCTTTATAGAATCTTCCAAGGCAAATTAAACACCGAATTATTAAATGAATTTAATCAAAAACTCAAAGTGGAAGATATTTTCAATAAATATTTGGTGGTCAAATGAAACCACATGAAAAATCCCTAAAAATCCCTAAAATTAACCTCGAAGAGCTCAAGAGACTCAAAGAAGAGAATTTCGAAGAAAGGCTTAGGTTTATTGACCAGTATGCAGAATGGGTCATGAAAACACCCAACAGAAAATGGAGTTCCGAGCAGAAGAAGCTGATGGAATAGTTGAAGTGTTTTATCGGAAGACCGTACAGAAACTAAAGAGATGCGGACTCGCGTAATCGGCGCTCCGAAGAGTCTGATTATTTTATGCATTGCAACAGATGTGCGGATGGCACCACGTCCACTCATCATTGAAGGCGTCTCCCTTCTCATACGGACAGGAGCCGTCACTATTTTTATAAATATAGCCCCCATGGCCTTTGTCTTTCCACCCATCCGGGCATGACTTGCTGAAGATACAGAACGGTCCCTCGCCGCCCACGAAGCCCAGTGTTCCTTCCACAGTAGTTGACCCAAGCGTATTCACACGTGTCGTATCAACATAAAAATCAAGATGATTGCCCGTCCAGTCAAAACTGACATAGTTGTCCCCACTACGGTCTGACAACGCTGCCGCACCACCATACTCGCCCCCTTTGACGTATCCATAGCATCCACCACCTGCGCATCCTGTCCCGAGTTTTATGATTCCCATTGAAGCGTTAAATGCGCCTTTAACTGCTATTGTATCCGCTATATTGATATCAGTCAGGTAAGCATCATTTCCGACCTTGAAAGCATCTCCCGAGCCTGTGCTGCAAGCGCCTGTGATAACCGAGTCAGCGCAAATATTACCTGAAACGTATGCATTTCCCCTTACGTCCAGTTTCTGGGTTGGGTTTGAAGTCCCCAGCCCGACAAGACCGGTTGCATTTACTGTCAGTATATTTCCATGGTCAGTTTGTTTGTGACCGCTAATCATGAATATATTCTTGTCATCACCAGCCGCACACTGGCTTATCTCAACCTGAGCAATTGGTTCAAAGGCCCAAGTTTCAACAAATCCAACTTTACCATTAGCTAACAATGCATAATCTGCACCCCAAAATTTCCCGCCTATATCTGTAGTATCCGTGTCATAAAATTCACCTACATAACACTCAATACCAACCCTTTCGTCTCTTTCAGAAGAACCCTGTATATTTACAAAAATACCACCACGTGATTCATCATGGTTATCAGTAATCCATAAGTCATATAATCTTAGGGGGTCCCCATATTCATCCTCACCATAATTTTCTTCATGGTCGCTAATAATCATAACTCTTCCCATCACATCTGGATAATCTTGAGCCCCGATACCGACATTGCCATCATTATCAACATTAACTACATTGCTCGGGTCGCCGTCTGCTGCCTGAAGGGCATTATCAGTGTTTTTAGGTCTCCACGTATTAGTGTCAGTACCCCAGACTCCACGGCCGCTGCCGTCAGATTTCCAGACCTGTCCGCTTGTACCAGCTGAATCTATGAAGTATTCGCCGTACTGGATGTCGTTCCAGTCATGCCCCACATCAGGCCAGCCAGCGGATGCATAGCTAATACCTACAAAAATACCCGCAAGAACTACAAGAAACAGCAGTTGCTTCCCCCCAAACGTAAACTCGAATTTCATGTGCGGCTTCCTTTTTATAATATTATTGTCTTTACCCATTAAAATATTATTTTACTGGCATACTTCAGCATCCGGATGCTCAGCACAGACTATTACCTCCAGCTCATCAATCTCCTCTTGCAGTTTCTCGCCGATAATCTGCTTTTCCTTCACAGCCTGTGCCAGATACGGTACAAGTATATCATAATACAGGGATTCTGCATATACCCCATCCTCTTCATAACCAACAGCCTCGGGGATGTATTCCCCAACTTCTTCGGCAATGAGGCCGATGTCATGTTCCCCGCCATGCTCTTCATCCCAGTCAAACTCCACAGCACGAAGGTTCAGAACCTTGTCCAGCACCCCTTCAAGCGGTTGAATGTTCTCCTTCCAGCGGATTGAAGAGCCTCTCACATAGCTGTTTGCAGAGACGTCACATACATCTCCAATGGCATGGATGCCGTGTGTTCCTTCGGCCCATACACCAATTTCGCTTCCGTCCCCGCGCACACCATAGTTGATTCCATTTCCGTCAACAGCACATTGGCGGTGTTGGGGTGCCATAGCCACATCATATGCCCCGAAGGTGGCTACGAGCTGGCTGCCGTACCATATCTCTAGGCCATCTTGCCCCCAGTTACTCACCTTTACAGAAAAGTGTGTTGTCCCCCCTGAGACAAAATCAATGTTATTATCTTTTCCATTAACACTTTCAAGCAGTATTACTGTGTTGCCATTACCGGCTCCCTCGCCAGCGAATTCCGCACCATATCCGTCATATAACCCCCCGGTCAGATGCAGGTTTTGGCTGCAGAAACTGCTATATGTATTTTGGCAGATTTTGCCGTTGAGGTCGGACAGCCCTGCAAATAAGTTGCCAACAGCTCCCAGGGAGCTGGCGCCAGTCCACATGGCTATGCCATCAGTGCGGCCGCTTTCTGAAATCCAGCCGGGCCATGCAGTAGTGCGGCATGAGCTGGTGCTTCCTCCTGCATCCGAAATGCAAAAACCAACACCTGCCCTGATATAACCGGATGAATAGATATCACCGCCATGGATATGAAGCTCCTGCTGCGGGCTTGGGGTTCCGATGCCGACAGCCCCGTCCGATGCTATGTAAATTCCCCTGTCAGCCCCGGCAAGCATGTCTATGTTATTAGTCCCGAAGTCTATGTAGGTATCCGTGTCATCCTTGTGGTACAGGGTGTCACCGAGATAGATATCATCATCAAGATAAATATCCTCATTTACTGTGATATACCC
>JAFCEM010000089.1 GCA_017609145.1 Candidatus Aenigmatarchaeota archaeon
CTGGTTGCCAACAGCAGTTAGGCTAAAGCATAGGTTTGTTGCTTAACTGTTCTTTCTTAACGCTCGCTAACGCTCTCAGACAGTGAGACAGCCTATACCGGATTGCCCGTATGCAATAATATTTTCAAAAGGCTAAAATGATACATATTTTCAAATATCTAAACTGATACAATATTTTCAAATATCCAAGCTGATACGCTCCATGGGTTTTATTGAACCTGCAGAGCTTTGAAAAACCGGCCTGAACAGCCAATTCAAAATACACTCTTAGGGCAAAGGATAACATGATGAAATACCGTGCGATTGAATATGCGATCCCGAGCAGGGTTGTGACAAATGCCGAACTAATTCAAGAGATTATTTCCAGAAGCAAACGTCACTTGACAGAAAAAGCACTTGATTTGCTTGGGGCGAGAATGGATGAATTGTTTGAGAAATCAATAACATCGGTGCGATACCATCGAGCGAAGAATGAACACGCCATCCAGTTTGGGATTGAAGCCGGCAAGAAGGCCCTTGAGGCAGCCAACATCTCTCCGGGCGATATTGACCTGTTGATCTACGTAGGTATTGGGAGAGGATACATTGAACCCGCCACCTCCAATGTCTTTCAGAGCTTACTTAACTTAAAAAAAGCGACATGTTTTGACATACTTGATGCCTGCGCAAGCTGGCTCAGGGCTATACACGTAGCACACTCCTTTATTAAGACGGGAATGTACAGGAATATAATGATCTTGAACTGCGAGTTTAATTTTCGAGAATATGCCGACTTTGAATTCAAGTCGCTAAAAGATATTGAATTCAATTTCCCGACTTTCACAATTGGAGAGGCAGCAACTGCTACTATCGTTACTGATTCGGACGAAGACGATCAATATTATGCATCTTTCAGGACATGGGGAGATCAGCACAAGCTGTGCAAGATACCACTCCCCAATTACAGCGAGTACAGCAATGGAGAACTGAAAAAGGATATTAAGCCGCTCAAGTTTTTCTCTTACGGGGAAAAGATATTTCGCTTTGTCTTCTCGCGGTTGTGTAAGCACTACCGGGAAGACGCCGTGCTCAACACCTTCAAGCATGAAATCATTTTCAGCCACGCTGCAAGTGATGCCATGAGTGAAAAAGTCATCAAAACTTGTAAACTGGGCAACGAGAAGGGCTACAATACCCACAAACGTTTTGGGAATACGGTGTCTGCTTCTGTGCCCCTGGCCATGGCCTGTGCCCTGAAGGAAGGAAAGCTGAAAAACAACACCAATGTCCTTATCGGTTTCGGTTCAGCAGGGGTCTCGACAGCATGGTGCAGGTTTAAATTCTTAACCTGATTCACTCAGCTGCCTCGAACGCTGAGCAGCAGCTATAATTGCCTTTATAAGAAAGTCTTTCACACTGTGCTTTTCCAATACACCGAGTGCTGCCTCGGTAGTCCCACCTTTGGAAGTCACTTTTTTACGCAGGGAAAGAGGTGTCTCACCCGTTTCTTCCAAAAGCTTGACCGACCCTTTTATGGTCTCCAGGATTAGCGTGAGTGCATCGGATTTCTTAAGTCCGAGTCTGGTCCCGGCTTCAATCAACGCTTCTACGAAATAGAAAACGTATGCAGGGCCTGAACCGCTGAGAGCTGTGACTGCATCAAGCTCCTTTTCTTTAAATTCAATCACCTTTCCGATGGCCCCCAGGATCATGCGGGCTGCAGATAAATCCGACTCCCGAACATAGCGATTGCCGCTCATTCCTGCCATGCCAGCCAGGACCAGTGCCGGGGTGTTAGGCATTACGCGAACAATTGGAAGGAGGCGCCGTGAGTTTTCGTCAAGCCGGTTGTAAAGATGTTTTTCAATCATCCTGATAGGAAACCCTGCTGCGATCGAAATTAGAAGCGTAGGCGTTCCTATCTTGTGAACCACCACTCTGGAAAGACCGTCCAGGACCTCCTTCATCTGCTGGGGCTTGACGGATAGAACAACAATATCAACCGCATCAAAGAGTCCTGCATTATTCTCGGCGGTATTGATTTTATAAAGTTTCTTCAGCTCGCTGAGGCGCGCGCCCCGTACATCACTTGCCCAGATTTGGCCCGCTTTGCACAAATTAGATTTTATGAGGCCACTGATTATGGCCTCTCCCATATTTCCCGCACCAATAAAACCGATTCTCTTGTCGAGCCTTTCCACACTACCCTCCTCATTGAAAGTTATGCGTTGCCGGTTATGAGTCAATAGAAGATGTTAAACCCTGCGTAACACTTTAGCTCTTTTAAAAAACAGACATACGGAGCGGACAGGCCATCCGATTGGAGACTGGCTCACTGTCTGAGAGCATTACTGAGCGTTGAGAAAAAACAGTATCCTG
>JAFCEM010000090.1 GCA_017609145.1 Candidatus Aenigmatarchaeota archaeon
GGGATAATCTAAAGATTAAATTTTTTTTACTGAATTGTCCTTATTCTCCGATAATTTTGACCAGGACTCTTTTCTTCCTCCGGCCGTCAAACTCACCATAGAATATCTGCTCCCAGGGACCCAGGTCCAGCCTTCCTCCAGTTACAGCCACGACTACTTCTCTCCCCATTATCGTCCTCTTCAGATGGGCATCCGCATTATCCTCGCCTGTCCTGTTATGGCGGTACCTTGATACAGGTTCATGGGGAGCGTACTTTTCCAGCCATTCCTCAAAATCCTGATGCAATCCTGATTCGTCATCATTGATAAAAACACTGGCAGTGATGTGCATGGCATTAACAAGGCATAAACCTTCTTTAACCCCGCTGGTTTTCACCAGCTCTTCGACCCTGGGCGTTATATTGATAAATTCTCTCCTTTTTTCAGTGTTGAAAACTAAATACTCTGTAAGCGACTTCATTTTTTCCTGGTGACTCCTATCCCTCCTCCTCCAAGAGCCATCATGATAAGAGACTGGAGAAAAGTTTTCCACTGGATCTGAGATGAGAGGAAGAGAGAGTCGATAAAGAAATAAATCCCGGCTACTAAAATAAGGCTATAGATGCCCTGCATAACCTTCAAGGCAAGGCGGTTTGTTTTAGGAGTATCCTGGGAAAAAAAGCGGTTATAAAGGAGCATCCCTCCCAGACAGAAGATACCCAGTACAGCAAAAATCAGCCAGAAAAATTTCACCTGGATCACAGCTTCCGCAGAGAGCGGAATACCGGAACTAACCGCACCCTCGGGGGGAACAACAGGCAGCAGAATTTTCTCATACAAAACTGCCCCAAGGTTGCTTCCGATTAAACTTCCAAAAACTCCATAGAGAAAAGCGTAGCCCATGTAGACCGCTTTCTGTTCTTGAGGAGCGACCATTCCCACGTAGCTGTAGTATTTGGGATGGGCAGTCATCTCGCCAAGAGAGAAAACCGCAATCCCGGCTATAAACATCCAGGCACTTCGGGTAAAGGCCAGGATTAAGAACCCTCCTGCGCCGATAATGATTCCTGCAGCCATGACAGGAAAAGCCTTCATGTTCTTGACAATCCGGCTGATCAAAACCACCAGCAGAACAATTGTTCCCGCATTAATTATAGTGACAAATTCAGCATCAAACTTAAAGGGTTTCAGGAAAGGAACTTTCTGCATGAACTGGTCAACAGGAACACGGTAGATGAAATCGCGCAGATACCAGAGAACAGAGCCGAACATCTGAAAGTAAAGAATCCAGAAGCAGGAATAGACTACGATTAAGAGCATGAAACGGGAATTACTCAGTACCAGGAGGGCCTCCTTCATTACCTGGCTCAAAGGTTTTGTACTCTTGGGCCTATCAGGGTCTTTATACAGGAAAGCTGCTGGCAAGAGCATTAAAAAGCACCAGGCTGCAGAAGAGAAGAAAACATAACGCCAGTCAAATCCTTTGATCCAGCTGATGAAAAACGGAGCAAGAAAAGCGCCGAGATTGATGCTCCAGTAATAAACACCGAAGCCAAACCCGCTGTTCTCTTCTGTGGTTGTCCGGGCGACAGTACCAGTAATAATAGGTTTGAACAGCCCGCTTCCTGTAGCCATTAAAAGGAGAAAAAGAAAAATCAGCCCATAAGAAGTGAAATTCCCGGCAGCAAAATAGCCGATGGTTAACAGAGAAAAGGAGACAAGCAGCATTTTTCGATAACCCAAGCGGTCAGCTAAAGCTCCTCCCACAATTGGAAGAATATAAGTCAGGGCGTAGACAAAACCCTGAAGCAGCCCCACTGCCTGCTGGCGGAAACCGAGAACATCAACCAGATAGACTGCCAGAACAGCATTCATCCCGTAATAAGCTCCTCGCTCGAAAAGCTCCATCAGGTTTGCTATCCAGAAAGTCCGGGGCAGAGTCCTCAAAATAGTTTTTTTCCTAGGATTCTCTGACATGCCTCACCCCTTAATTAACATTGTCAAATCAAATTACTCACCAGATTGAATCTCACTCCTAATCCGGAGACTGCTGTATTCTATTCTGTTTTAAATAAAAAATCTATTTAAAAATTTCGACGTCTTTATTCATATCTGAAATATAAAGAATAACAGAAACAGCTTTTTCTTTCCGGGAACGGCTCCTGAGCGGCAATAAGGACAGTCCAAAAATTGGTGAAAAAATTGGTGACACATACCAATTTCTGGCCTTCCTATCGAAAAATTGGTGACACATACCAATTTCTGGCCTTCCTATCAAGAATGATATTCTGTCGAAAAATTGGTGACACATACCAATTTCTGGCCTTCCTAT
>JAFCEM010000091.1 GCA_017609145.1 Candidatus Aenigmatarchaeota archaeon
TCTGTCTTTTGCCAATTCATTACAGCTTTCTGCCCCTTCGTCACACAGGTATCCCGGCTTAAGAAATGCACAGGCAATCGAGTCTGAAATAAGCTTGCAGTCGGGGCTGCTGTAGCCTGTGTCCGTCCTTACGAGAGAGAGCAAAAGATTGTTGAGATATCTTTCCATGTAGTTTTCCTGGCTGACGGTTTCAGCAAAGGACAGCATGAAAAGCACCATCATTGAGAAAATTATGATTACCAAAAGGAGCAATGCCATGCTTGTCTGGGCCTTTCTATTCTTCATAAATACCAACCATCATTACACCTATATCAGTCCTTTTCTCGGTTTTTCTGTAGATATTGACCGGCAGCACGTAGGTAGCGCCTTCCCTATCCTGCTTGCAGATTGTCCATGCATTGCAGTCGGGGTACCTTTCCTGAGTGCACTCAATCTTCTCATTTTCTCCCAAAATTTGCACCTCCAGAGACCAGTCCGGACCAAAGATATTTATGAGTTTGTCGCATATGCCGTCCGTTTCATTCATGGCGGTCAGCCTTGCGTCATCCAGCATGGCCATCTCTGACCCCTTTATGAAATAGGGACTGTTCATTATTGTTTCTGAAAGCTCAACCCCCCGCTCAATGCTTTCTTTTGCGCTGCTAAGCTGGCTCTGGGAAATCTGCCACCCGTAAAGGAAGAACATTATTACTGCTAGTATTACGAATATGAAAAACATCAGTACCACGTATTCCATGATGTTTTGCTGTGCCTTCATCAGGGCTCACATCCTTTATTATCGAGAGTTACGTAACTTGAACGCGCTTCTTCAATGAGTGATACCATTTCAAGTGTGTCCGTATAATCAGTATAATATGAGGGGTTGGAAGAGAGAAACGTGCTTATTGCGTCCAGTTTTGCCGAAAATCCCGAATAGTGGCATTCGGGATTGATACCGGGTTTCCCTGCAAGTAAATTCGCCCTGTTTGACATCATCTCGCTCGCAGTTGCCACGAAATCACTGAACATATCATTTACATAAGTGTAATAATTATGTCCTGTTATGCCATGAATCGTGCTCTCGTCATTGCCTGTTATAAGCGCTATGAGGTCGAGTGTATTCTTGTAGATATAGGTTTCTCCGGTGGAACCAGCTATGTACGCGTGGCCTATTCCATGCTCGTCAGGCGGCCTCAGGCACACACCCCGGGAAACATAGGAAGAGCTGCAGCTGTCCGATATCGTCACAAGCCTGTAGTTATCGGGCAGTTCTGCGGTGCACTTGGAAGATGCCTCAATTCCTTTTATTTGGTCACCGAAATTGTATCTCTCGCACACTGTGCCACTACAAAGTGTGTTGTGGCTGACATCCGAGCCGTCGCAGAAGCCGAATGTCACTTTTGGCGCATGGAGCTGGTTTGTGGCAGGCATGGCATTTACGATATCCTCTATCAATAATTTTGTGTCCTCATCATTTTCCACGGGGACGAATATGACAGCCATATCTGAAAGCGCCTCCAGGAAGCAGAAGCTCCACCATTCCATGTCAACACATTCCCTCTGAATATAGACATAGTCGCCAGGCAACATTATCAGGGGAATATTAAGAGTTGTCGTTCCTGCCGCGCTACGGATACCTGAAAAATGGACGGGTGGATTGTAATCAGTATCAATGGACAGGTCAAAATCAAGCCCGGATTCTCCGAATTCCGTGAAGCTGACAGGTACGTTGGTATTATAGACGTCCTGTGTGGTTGACACAAAACTGGTGATTATCTCATCCTTTATTCTGAATTCTTCTGTGCTAGCATAATTTGTTGCATAGGAAAGGAAGAAATAAAGGATAAAGCCTCCTATTATCAGCCCGAATATCATTTTGAATGCCTGAAATACGGTTGCCGTCATATTATCATTTTTCTGATATCTGCACCGAGGTACCCATGTTTTCCAGTTTCATCTGCGTATCGCTGTCAACACAGAAATTCTCCTCCACTGTCATGTGGCTGATAACAACCCCGTCTTTGCTGGTGCCATAAGAGTACCAGAGTGTGAATCCGTTTTCTGTTATTATCTCCTGATACACGGGGTCGGGGTTCCATCCGTTCGACAGCTTCGGTGAGGGGTCTTCGGGATCTATGAAACAGAATTCCGTGCCCGATGGTATGTCCAGCACATGTGTCTTTGTAGAACCCTGCATGGTATTGTAGTAGAAATCTGTCACACTGGACTGGAGGCTGTCTATTGCGTTGTTTATCTCTGCCAGCTGCTGTT
>JAFCEM010000092.1 GCA_017609145.1 Candidatus Aenigmatarchaeota archaeon
GCGAGGATGCCCGTCTGAATACTGGTTACATCACCGGATCCCGTGGCTGGCCACTTTCCAAGAAAAAGTTGATGTGTGGGATAACCGTTTTCATTCAACTGGTATCCCTCTCCAAAATCCCACGAATAATTAACTATTGTATAGTCATCAGTGGAGTTGTTTCCTGTGAAATCGACGGTCAAGGGAGCCGTACCTGTCAAAGGATCAGCCTCTGCCACGGCCGTTGGAGTGCCTGCAGGCCTGACCAGGATCGCCTGCGCTGCCTGGCCGGTGCCGCCCAGATCGTCAGTTACTGTGAGCGTTGCCTGGTAAGTGGCGGCAGACATATAGGTATAAGATACGCTCTGGCCGGTTGCGGTCTCACCATCCCCAAAATCCCATGTATAGGAAACAATGGCGCCGCCACTGTCAGGATCAAAAGAACCTGAAGCATCAAAAGTTACCGTAAGTGGTTCATTACCGCTCAAGGGTGTCACTGTGAAGTGGGCCTCCGGCGGTGTATTGACCGTGATGGTTTTTAAATCTATGGCTTCATAGCCGTCGTTGTCTATCACCTTAAATGTTGGGGTATAGATTCCGGCCTCTGTATAGGTGAAATCGGCGTCATCTTTGGTCCTGGAACTCCAGTCGAATATTCCATCGCCATCATAATCCCACTGAGACATTACAATGCTGCCGTCGGCATCACTTGCCTGGCCGTTCAAGCGAACCGTCAGAGGGGGTGCTCCGGCGCTTGTACTCACCGAGGCCGTGGCGGTCGGCATGGCAGGGCTTACTGAAATCCAGGCCAGATCATGGGTGATGCCAGATGGACCGCTGGCCTTAAGGATGACCGGATACAGCCCCTGGGTCTGGAAGGTATGGCTTACGCTTGACCCTGTCGCATCGTAGGTGCCGTCTCCATCAAAGTCCCAGGCGTATTCTGTTATCGTACCATTCGGGTCAAAGCCGGTGGCAGTGAAATCTACCTTAAGTGGAGCAACACCTTCATACTTGTTGACAGAAATCTCTGTCCAAAGGCTGCCAACCCGCACAGCAGGAAGATGTACGTAATCTACCATTCCATCGTTATCCGTAACCCGCAAAATAGGCTTATAGTAACCTTCGCGACTATATGTATGAGTTACGTTTTCTGAAGTAGATGACTGGTAATCAAAGACACCGTCTCCCTCAAAATCCCATTCATAAAGGACTATGCTGCCATCGTCCGTTGCGGTGCCTGAAAAATTCACCTGGAGGGGTGTGGTTCCGGTATAGGCATCTGCTGATGCCGAGGCTGTTGGCGGATTTTGGGTTAATGCAGAATCCTGCCCGCGAATAACAGCCACGTCGAAAGGATCATAAAACCCGCCCTTTTTGCTTAACCGGGTTCCATTTGGCGATAAACGCTTTACATCGTCATTGCCTGTATCTGTCACCCAGCACTCACCTGTCTGGGAATCCACAGAAAGCCCGAAATCATAATTGTAGAAGCCGCTCACTCTGGCGAGCTCCAATCCGCCATCAACGCTCAGGTGAACCACCTGACGATGGTCCCTGTCAGCTACCCAGACGGAACCATCTGTCTGGTTCACTGCCACACGGGCCGGATCATCAAATCCACCTATGCGGGCAAGTTCTTCGCTCCCGTCTGCTGCCAGCCTTACCACCTGATGATGGAATCGGTCCGCCACCCAGCAGGTGCCGTCGTTTTCGTTCACGGCTGCATGGAGAGGATCATAAAATCCTTCAATCTCGGTGTGATAACCGGTATCAGATTGAATGTTGTAACCGTCGGGAACATCCGGTTCAAACCGGTAGACCTTGTCATGGCCATTATCTGCAACCCAGAAGACACCGTTTGTTCCATTTATTGCCACAGACAAGGGGTTGGAAAAGCCATAGATACGCACCAGAGTATCGGGAGTAGGGCTGATGCCATTGCATTTCCAGTATGCTATCAAACCAGGTTCAGTGCCTGTTAGCTCGGAATCCTTGCCATTGTTGATCTCTGTTTGAGTCCTTGCCAGATTCCATATGCGGATATCATCGATCATGCCATTGAAATACTCGCCACAGCAATACGAACTCCCGATTCTGAGCGGATCTGTATTGGAGGTATCCGGAGTATACTCGCCCTCGGCGATGAGGTTGCCGTCGATGTAAAGCTGCAGTTTGCCGCTATCTGAATCATAAACGCTTGCTACATGATACCACTGGTCTGCGACGGCGGCGTCAGACGCACTGATATACTTCCGTCCG
>JAFCEM010000093.1 GCA_017609145.1 Candidatus Aenigmatarchaeota archaeon
ATCTGGCCTGAGGTAATTGTCTATAAAAAATACTTTGTGCCCGGCGTTTCTCAACACTGATATGAGGAAGCCCAAACCTATAGGGGGTCTCTTCTCTGTAGTCGAGAAAGGAGATTGAAATGGGGCGGCTGATGTAGTTAATAATATACGCATTTTTTACCTCTTCCTCTTTACTTGGTCAGGGGGGAGTAAGGTTTTTGAGTTTTATATCTTTTTGGCAACAAAAAAATTTCCCTGGATAACAACGTCTTGAAAAATTTTTAATAAATTTCCTAATTCATATTCAGAGTATTCATATATGTGGGCGTATGTTAAAGGGGCCGAGAACGGTGTTGTTCTTATGGGCGTGGAGCCGATCAGGTACCCTCCCTGCTTTAAAACCCTGTAGATTTCGGATATGGTTTTTTTTGCTTGTAACACTGTTAGATGTTCTATCACTTCAAAACAAATAACCTTATCAAAGGCTTGCGGTTTGAATTCCAAGTTCGTGCAACTCATATGATGGCATTCCAAAGAATACATTTGTTTAGCCTTCTCTAATGCCTCTTGAGAATAATCAAACCCTATAATTTTTTTACATTTATCCCTGAGGATATTTGCAATATATCCTTCTCCGCAGCCGACATCCAAAACAACATCTTCCTTATACACATATTTTGAAGCAAACGTAGCTCGTTGATTAATATATGTGAAAAACTCTTTCGGAGTTAATTTGGCAGAGCATCTTTCCTCCTTGTAAAAATCCCATTGATCGCTCGGAAGCCTGTCCTTGATTACCCTTGCTGGATTGCCTGCGATGACTTTTGCCATTGGAAATGACCGTGTAACAACAGAGCCAGCCCCTATGATAGTACCTTTACCAAGTGTGACGCCGTCAAGGATAACGGCATTTGCTCCAACCCAGTTGTCTCCCATAAGCGTGATTCCATTACCTGTGTTTGGCTGTTTTGTGATGGGCATATCCAAAGAATCATATGAATGATTTTGCGCATACAACCCACAATTGGGAGCGATAATGCACCAATCGCCAATTTCTATTCCTCCCTTTCCATGTATGCAGGTATAATGATTGATAACGACATTGTTTCCTATATAGATAAATCCTGTCTCGGGACGCAAAACAACGCCTGGTTTTATTTGAACGTTATCACCAATATAGATGTTTTCAGGCTGTTCTATTATTGCCTGCGTTGAAACATGGGAACCTTTACCAATTCGTAACCCTTCAAAAGAAGGGTACTTGTTCTTGTTTATCCTTATCATTTTTTATCCTCATCATCCTTTCCAAAAAACAAAACCCTTAATAAGAATCTGTTTGCCATTGCGCCCTGGCGACCTGCTAAGACGCAGCGTATTATCTCCGAGAGAAATATCAAAAAAATCAATAAGGGAGACAGGCTACTTTTTGTTTTTGTCATTTTTGAACTCTGTGAGAAAGTTTTCATTGGCGGTCTCTCTTCCCCAGCGGATGTTTCTCTCCTTAAGCCACAGGCCTACATAAGGCAAGCTACGCCCGTTATGCGTGTATGTTCCTCTCATAATCAAAAAACACCAAAGCCATGCCTTTGATACCTACACATTAGTCAATAATCAAAATTGCAAGATGTGTGCCTAAACAACAAAGTATATATTATCAGTATATTCCAGTTCTTAGTTGTGTGGATAAGTCAAATCTTTGACCTAAAGTCAGGAGAATATGACCGGATACTTAGCAATTATGAGTTGACGAGTCGGGGGTTAGTAAATTTCTTGTTCCGCTCCCATATTATCTCAACTCTGCCAAAAGATAGAGGCTCATGGACATGTTGCAACGGTCATGTTGCATGGTGATTACAGATTTGGGTCTTTTTATTCTGACTTGCTGCGTGCATAATATCGAGGATGAGCCTATCCTCGGGCCAATCACCGCCACGAATAACTTTTACAGACCTGATGCTTGAAACAAGTGCTTGGTGGCCCTTCTGGTATCCTTCGAGTGGGGAAAACGATTTCTGTCAGCAAGTTGTTACTAATTCAGCCCACCCTCGTTTATCAGGCCTGAGCCATTATTTGGTTTCTCATTGAAAGACTCCACCGTGTCTCCATTTATTTTTAACTCCCCGAAGCGTGAGGCCGGGTTTATGCCTGTTACAGTTGCAATCTTGCCATGGCTG
>JAFCEM010000020.1 GCA_017609145.1 Candidatus Aenigmatarchaeota archaeon
TGATCTGAGCTCTTCCTGCATGGTCTGGATATCCCTTTCCAGGAAATCCTTTTCGTTCTTCAGGTCGCTGACTTCGTCCTCTTTTGTATATTCAACTTGTCTGAAGGGGTAGTAGCCGTGCATTGCGTGTGGATGCATCGGTACAGGATGTGCGAATCTCCAACCCCTGCCGAAGCCGCGGCCGAATCCTCTTCCCATCCCGCGCCTGGGCACCGGGTTCATGAAACCGGGCACAGAGCTTCCGCTACAGTAACCTGCTCCTCTTCCTGTTCTTGGACCAAGACCCGCTGGTCCTGTTCTGTCTCCTCTTGGCATTTTAAACACCTCCTTAGGTTGTGCTATGCAATCAATACCGAAGCCTGATGTGCGCAATTGGTCATGTCAGGCAGATATATTTTGCATATATATTGAATTTATATTCATTTTTGTATTGAATATATATTCTTTACCTTTATAAAGCTTTCGGTGTTTTGGGCTTTGTTTAAAAAATTTATTTGCAAAAATAGCTCGTTTTACATTGAACCCATGAGATTCTTTACTGCTTCCTCATATCTGAACCCCGATTCAAGTCCCACCCTGTTCATGAATCCCAGAATACTATCTATAATATTCAAAGCCTTTCTTTTTACCTCTAAAGTCTTCTGCTCTTCAACATACTTATTTAGGCTTACCCGAGCAGCCTGATAAAGACAGGTATTTAGTTTTTCTTTGCAGTCTTCGCGCAATGAAATATCATCGGAAGTATATCTATGACCACATGAAAACCCATCAGGTATAAAGGGGCAACTTTTTTCTATGTCACCATAAACTGTTTTTATTTCATTCAGTTCTCTGTCTGCATGTGTCAGTTCTTCCACTGCACTCAACTGTGCTAGTGCATGTTCTCTTTCCCTTATTTCTTGAGGCAATACTAGTATCATGCCTGAATTATTCAGAGAAGATTTAAATACTTGATTGGTAGGGTTATTTGCTTATTGCCTGCACGGGGCAAGACTGTATTGCCTGGTTCACGCACGGAAGCTCTTTCTGGACTTTCACCTTTGCTTTGCCGCCCCTGACGTCAAAAATCTTTCCGCATATGGATTCGCAGGAACCGCAACCTATGCACTTGTCCTCGTCAACTTTTATTGTCATACTAATCATATATTATGTTGAACGGTCTGAATATTAAATAATTAACAGAAACAGGTATGTTTTCGAGCGCAATTGTTTTTCCTGCAAAAATATCCTTGATTAGTTTTTTATATTTATCCGCTTGTTTGCCAAAATAAAACCAACAGAATCGGATACTTTTGACCATCTACTATACCGTTCTTTTTTTTATTTTCAAACCATCTGTCAGGGCTTTCCTGACACTAGAGAGTGGATATTTGTTTAGTGCTGTATTCAAGAATGAGTCAATCTTTATCCCACTACCTCCATCTGTTTCAACAACATTTACACAAATACCAAAGAAGTCGCCTTCTTTTATCTCATGCAAACAATTCCCTGTATATTCCATTTTATCACCCATTATTGGTATTAATTTCTATTTGGTAGTTAATTTTATAAGAAGTAACTTACTTTAGCACCTTCAGATATAGTGTTATTCCTGCCAGAAGAATAAGCACAACAAGTAGGGAAAGAAGAAGCGTTAACTCATTGCCCCAGCCAGAAAATGTGGTACAGCTCTGGTTTATATTGTAATATTCACTGTCCCATGTTTTCCAGGGTGAAGTTGTTTCCCTCAATCTGCATAGAAAATTCAGCTGCTCCTCATCAGTATTGGCGCGCACATGAAAGGTTGCACTATTCACATCTTCTGTAACATGCAGCCCGTCGGAAATATAGTAATTGGATGATTTCCATCCCTGCACGGGGTCGTAAATCTCCCCGACCCTTCCCAGTTCCGGGTTTGTCACGTCAATCTTCACGTCATAGTAGCCGTAATCAAACATATCCACCGTAACAGTGACATTGAATTCCTTGCATATACCGTTTATATCAAGCATAATACTTGGTGGTGGTTCCAGGGCCACTACAAAAACAGGAACAGTCAAGATGCACAAAACCAGGAGAATCACTATCCAATAATATCTTTTGATGGAATTTGTTATCTTCATACAAATGATATAGGCATGTGCTTAAAAAATCTTATGAGTAGTATTCGGGTTTCCGTCTCCGGAAATCATCTTTCCCATTTTTTTCGAAGCAGGTTTCCCAGAATTGACATAACTTGCATTTGTGAGGAAGTTCAACCATCTTTGCTTTGTTGTACAAAACCTCAGATGCATGTATATACCCTGTTGCAAATTCCAGATGATCTTTTGGATTTATTGAAGTAAGCACACTAACATCTTTGGTAATTGCAAAATTTATACCCCGACCATATACGCATTTATCTGGAGTGTCAAAAGTGTATAATTTTGACGGCATCTTAATCACTTCTGTGTCATATATGCACAATAATTTTATAAAATCAAACAAGCCAAAATAAAAAATAAGGGTTAGTAGTAACCGGGAAATTATCACTTTTTCTTTTTTCTAACCCTGCTAACCGTCCGGTTTCTTGTTGCTTTCTTTGCTGCTCTGCGTGCACTCTTCCTTGAACTTGCCTTTGTTGTCTTCCTTTTGGTTATTCTTTTCTTTGCCGCCCTGACAACAACTTTCGTTGAATCCAGGGATACGATGTCAGCCTTGCTGACTCTTCGGCTTCTGTTCAGTGCATCAACCAGCTCTGTTTTGTTTGCGCTCTTCCTGACAGAAATATCAGCAGAAGAAGCCAAAGACAGCAACCTTGTTTTTGTCAATGCATTCAAAAGATCCGTCTTAGTTCTGCTTACCATTGGTTTTCACCTTAACTATATTAATTGTGACCGCCCCTATTTAAACGTTAAGGCACAGGCTGGTTTTCAGAAGAAAAATTAGCCAATATCACCAGCCGTGATCGCTCCAGCTCTTCTCATATCTTTCTACGCTGATACTTTTTGCTGGAGGTTCCGTTGCTTCAGAAAAGATATCACGGACTGCACGTTTAATTTCATACTCTTTAATTTTTTTCTTATATTCTTCGCTATTAAGATAGCTGAGATTCCTATAAATATCCCTTGAATCGGTTGATTTTACCATTTTGTTATTTTGTAATAGGTATTTATAAAACTTTCGGTTGCCCAAAAATGCCTATTTTTTAAATAATTAAAGTGCTTATCTATCCTATTATGAAGATTCCGGAGCATATTCAGGAAATCATCAACAAACAGGAACTGCACATACTTTCAACGTCGACAAGGGATGGCGTCCCGAATGTCATCTATCTGAAATTCCTTAAGGTATACAATGACGAACAGATACTGATTGCAAACAACAAATTCTCAAAGACTGAGAAGAATCTGACTGAAAACCCCAGAGCGTCGTTTGTGGTGCTGGACAAGGAAAACAAAAAATCCTATCAGATAAAGGGGGGTGTTGAGTTCCATACGAATGACGATGTTTTTGAAGACACTGTAAAATGGGTCAAAGAGAAGAGCTCGAGCCCTGACCTGCACCCGAAATCAGGGATAATCTTTAACGTCGAAGAGATTTACTGCGGCGCAGAAAAAATCCATGAAGAATAAACTTTCCTACATCTTCTCCGGAGCCCTTATACCCAGCAAACCGAGCGCATTCGCTAATGTTATTGCCACTGCCCTGACAAGGGCAAGGCGGGCCATGCGCGTGGGCTTGTGTCCCTTTAGCACACTGTCGCCCTTCAGCACGGGCACTGCCTCGTAGAAGTTGTTGAATATTGTCGCCAGTTCGAAAGCATAGTTTGCAATATAGCTGGGCTTCAGATATGTGCAGGCATTCTCCACACTTTCTGGGAACTCCATGAGCTTCCTTATAAGCGTCTTTTCCTTCTCTTGCATGAGCAATTTTGCATCAAACTTTCTGGTATGGTTGCCCGCTTTCCTTAGTATGGAGCATGCGCGGGCATGGCTGTACTGAATATACGGGCCCGTGTCGCCTTCAAATGATATGGTTTCCTTTGGATTGAAATATATATTCTTCTTCGCATCCATCTTAAGCAGGAAATATTTGAGCGCGCCAAGGGCTATGGTTTCAGATCTTTCTTCAAGTTCTTTCTTGCCTATATTCTTATCCCGCGCCTTTACCTCTTTCATAGCAAGCCCGGTCATTTCATCTATTATTTCATCCGCATCGATAACCGTACCCTCGCGGGATTTCATCCTTCCTTCGGGAAGATAGACAAGGCCGTAGCTATAGTGCAGGCAGTTTTTATAGAATTCAAAACCGAGCAGCTCAAGAATTTTGAAGAGCTGCTGGAAGTAAAGGTCCTGCTCAGAGCCCACAACCCATATAGAACGGTCAAGCTTGTATCTGTTAAATTTGTGCGGTGTCAGGGCAAGGTCGGCTGTAAGGTAAATCGATGTGCCGTCACCTCTCTTTACAACCTTTTTTGTGAGCTTGTGCTTCTCCAAGTCAGCAATAATGGCATTGTCATGGTCCTTGAAAAAAACTTTCTTATCCAGCCCGTGTTTTATTATGTTCTCTGCCTTGTCATAGTAATCAGACTCCCTGAACTCCACATCGAATTCGGAACCGAACTTTTTGTATGTCTGCTTGAATCCGCTTATGGCCCAAGATTCCATCTTCTTCCATAGCGCAAGTGTCTCTTTGTCACCCGCTTCCCATTTCCTGAGCAGTTCACTGAGTTCCTTCTCAAGATTCTTGTTTTTTTTCTTCTCATAAAGCACATAGAAATCACCGACAAAGTGGTCGGATTTCTTCTTCCCGGGTTTTTTGCCCTTGCCCCATTTTTTGTAGGCGAGCATTGATTTGGAAACGCCGACTCCCTTGTTGCTGTAGAGTATGGCTTTGATTATTTTATGACCGCTGAATTCGAGTATCCTGGAAAGTGCCATTCCAAGCGAATCATTCCTCAGATGCCCAAGATGGAGCGGCTTGTTAGTATTAGGCGAGGAATACTCTATCATGATCTTTTCCTGTTTCTTCTGCCTGCCCCGGCCATAATCCTCCTTCTCTTCAAGAATCTGTTCCAGCACCATTTTATTCATCAGGTTCCAGTCGACATAAAAGTTTATATAGGGACCGACTGCCTGGGCCCGGGCAACTAAATGCGTGCGCTTTATCCTGCCGACTATGTTATTTGCGGTTTCGATTGGGTTCTCGCTACGCCTCTTTGCAAAAATAAAACACGGCAGCGCAAGGTCAGCGCCTGTGTTCTCTGGGGGCTTTTCAAGAACCGCCTCAATCTTGTTGGGAGATATTGTTATGATATCAGACATCAATTTTACAACTTCAGACCTGAATTTTTCCATAGCCGATTTCTTCGTTGCCATGTTATTAATATTGCCCCGCGGGTTTTAATAAAACAGATAAATAGTGCCTATCGAAAGGCTCAGCCACACACACACAACGAGCGCAAAGAACAGGAAAAGTGACACTATGAAAAGCGCTGACTTATAACGGAACGTCTCTTTTTTTGCAACTATCGGAACCCTTATGAGACATGCAAGAACATACCAGTATATGACGTGCGCAATGAGCGGAAGGATTACCGTAAATGTGTTAAGTGTGTAGATACTATAACCACTGAGCGAGAATGTCGTAAGGAATATCGGAAGGTTGAACAGTGCATAGAGTATGGAGATAAAGGTATTGTATGCCATGCCAAGGAACGCAAGACCCACACTGAGCAGTATGTGCACGATTATGATCGCAATAAAGAGTGTAATATTAACCCTGTCGTATCTGAGGAATTTTTTCAGGTTCTTGAATGTGAGATTCTTTTTCAGGGTTTTCACGCTAAGGCACATATCATTATATTCACTTAACCCAAATAAATATTAAGCATGGAGAACAATACAGTATTATGAACAAGCTACTGACATCAATTCCTGCGCTGATTCTTGTGATAGCCATATGCGGATGCACAAATAATGGCAATGGGGGAAACGGCACAATAGGTGAGCCGCCGGAAAGCCTGAACTGGTGCATACCGGGAGAGAAGTGGTCGGGATATGTCGCTGCCCTATATTTTGACCAGGCGACAATACACGGCATTTCCAACATGTATACGGACTGGAGGTGCCATGTTCGTTCAGAGCAGGTTTCGGGTCTTGTGGTCGACGCATACATGACAGACATGAATGCAAGCGATGTTTGGGCCAAGACAGACATGCTGGAAATGCATTACATAAATGGTCAGTGCACCGAAGGGGACTGCTAATTTATTTATGTCCGCGCAATTATAGCCATGCTCCTCGACAACAGAACACATTTTAACGTTGAGTTTCTTCACAGGCACGTTTCCGGCTATGACACGCAGGGGCTCAGGGTCAAGGTGGCGTACACCAAACGCGGGGCCCGATGCCCGTACAGCGGGAGATTCTATGGCCAGAGGAGTTATATCCGGGTTTCAGTGAACCCGCGCAACAGCTATCCAATGGAAATCATAGTCGGCAGTCCGTTTAACCGCGCTTCGTGGAGAAGATTCGCCATGAACTCCGCGGAGGAGCTGATAACGTTCGTGTTCCTACACGAAATGAGCCATTTTCTGGATCACCAACAGGGACTCCCGTTGGGGTGCAAACAGACGAAATCGGACATGTTCGCGCTGAGGAAAATGGGGAAGGCATGATTGTGATTTTTTGATTGTGATAAATTCACGATTCCGTAACTATTTTTAAAGTAGTGACTACTTTATTCACTACCGATAAAGATATCTAGAAGGATAAGGTGTAAAAATGGACAGGGAACTTGAAAGAATCAGGAAAAGGAAAATGGAAGAGCTGATGAAAAAATCCATGATCGGCCAGCTTAAAATCGAGGTTGACGACAACAGCTTTGAAAAAGAGGTGATTGAAAAATCCGCTCATGTCCCGGTGGTCGTGGACTTCTGGGCTGAATGGTGCATGCCGTGCCTGATGCTCGGGCCGTCACTGGAAAAACTCGTCAATGAATTTGAAGGGAAATTCGTTCTTGCAAAGATGAACGTTGACAATGGCCGCACAACGAGCCAGAAGTACGGGATAATGAGTATCCCAGCTGTCAAGATGTTCAGGAATGGAAATGTGGTTGATGAGTTCGTTGGAGCCATACCTGAACAGGCAGTAAAACAGTGGCTTGAAAAGAATTTAGGTGATTGAAATGATGATAAAAGAAGTTACAATTTTCCCGGGCTATGATAAAGAAGGCAAGAAAGAGTGTTTCGAAAAAGTGGAGATATACGCAGGCCAGAAGATAGGAATAGTAGGCCAGACGGGCTCAGGCAAAAGCCAGCTTTTGTATGATATTGAAAAGCTTACACAGGGGGAGACAAAAACCAAAAGAAAAGTCATGATAAACGGCAAAAAACCGCTTAAAGAGCTCAAGACAAACCCGTCCAAAAAAATAATCGGCTACCTGACACAACATATGAATTTCATGACAGACACCACTGTCGAAGATTTCCTGAAAACACACATAGAGACACGGGGAAGAAATCACACAGAAGAAAACACTGAAAGGCTTGTGGAAAAGATAATAAACGACGCTAATACAATAACGGGAGAGCAGATAAAGAAAAACACCAACATTTTAATCCTTTCCGGCGGCCAGTCAAGGGCCCTTATGGTTGCAGACCTTGCACACGTCAGCGAATCTCCAGTTATCCTGATTGACGAGATAGAAAACGCAGGGATAAGAATCAAAAAGGCGCTTGAATTGCTTGTAAAGAAAGGGAAGATTATCTTTCTTGTCACACATGACCCCATTCTTGCGCTGGACACAGACAAGCGCTTTGTAATGAAGAACGGCGCCATAAGCAAAGTCATCCACACATCAGTTAGGGAAAAGGGAATTGCAAATTATCTTTCATGGATAAACAACTACATGCTGGATGTCAGGGAAGATGTAAGGGAAGGCAAGCAGGTCGAAGAGCTGAAACTTATATGCTCTCCTATGGGGTGAAAGAATGAAAATTGTCATATTCGGGGGAACACCGGGCAGCGGAAAAACAAGCATAATCAAGTATGTAATCAGTGAACTTAAAGACTTGAAGCTCCATTATGTGAAGTTTGATGTCCTGTCAACAGAAGACGACAATCTGATAAAGGAAAAATTCGACATAAGCACGGAAAAAAGGATATCCGGTGATGTCTGCCCGGACCATTACGCAGCACTTGAAATACCCAAAATCATCGAAAAGTATACTGACAAGGACGTTATTATAATAGAGACCGCCGGTCTTTGCCTGAGGTGCTCGCCATACGTTGAAGAGGGAATTGCGATTAACATCCTGAACATACTGTCGGGAAAGCCTTCAAGCTATGGCCCGCTTCTGACGCATGCGGATATTGTCGCGGTTACTAAGGGGGACCTGATTTCACAGGCCGAAAGGGAAATCTTCAGGGCAGAGGTCATGAAGGTCAATGAGAATGCCTCGATTATAGAGGCGAACGGCCTGAGCGGCGAAGGCACCATAGACATAGCCGAGGCGATAATAAAAAGCCCGGGAATAAAGGACAAGCTTACATTAAGGCACTCAATGCCCACTGCAGTATGTGGCTATTGCTACGGGAACAAGATCATTGACTCAAAGGAAACACTGAAGCGCTATGAAAGGGGCAAGGACTTGAAGGCAAGATTGCCGAACCTGAACTGCGGAAAGTGCGGCTTCAAGTCATGCAACGAATTCATAAGGGCTGTGCTGGACGGGAAAGCGAAGGAAAGCCAATGCCCTTTCCTGAAGAAGAGGTGAAATAACATGTGGAACAAACTGAGTTACCTGAAGAGAAAACTTACGATAGCGATACCTATATCCATGATACTGGGCATAATATTCGGCTACTTGTTTGAACTGTCATTTTTGAAATCCCTGATACTACCGCTGACCATACTCATGATTTACCCGATGATGGTCACGCTGAAAATAAAGTCATTGTTTTCCCACTGCAATGCTAAAACACAGCTGATAATACAGGGCGTCAATTTCATAATAATACCTCTAATCGGGTTTTTGCTGGGTGTTGTTTTCCTGGGTAACAGCCCTTATCTGGCCTATGGGCTTTTGTTGATGGCAATACTGCCCACGAGCGGAATGACCATTTCATGGACAGGTTTCGCAAAAGGTAATGTTAATGTAGTGATAAAAACGGTGATTATAGGATTGATTCTCGGTTCTTTGCTCATGCCTTTCTATACGAATTTCTTCATGGGACAGGTCATAAGCCTGCCACTAATAGAAACCTTCATTGAATTAGGCAAGGTTATTTTCCTTCCACTTTTCCTGGGTTTTGTAACGCAAATTATACTGAAGAAAAGATACGGTGAGGCCCATTTTGAAAGGGATATAAAGAAAAAATTCCCACTGCTCTCAACCCTGGCTGTTCTGGGCATAATCTTCGTGGCAATGTCACTGAAGGCAAAGTCAATAATAGCAAATCCATTCGAGATACTTTACCTTTTAATACCACTGGGCGTCTTTTATGCTTTCAACTACGGGCTTTCGTCCGCAATAGGCAAATTCCTGCTCCCGAGGGCAGAGGCGATATCTCTTGTTTACGGTTCTGTTATGAGAAACCTTTCCGTTGCGCTTGCAATAGCATTGACCGTATTCGGCGAAAACGGAATTGAGATAGCGCTGATAATCGCCGTCGGATATATAATACAGGTGCAGTCAGCCGCATGGTACATAAAGTTCTCTGAAAGACTGTTCGGCAAAGCGCCAGAGGAAACAGCAAAAGATGTCATGGAAGAGGGTATTTTTGCGCTGCATGAAAAATCAACGCTGCAGGATGCCATAAGGCTTCTCGATGAAGAGCACATACATTCGATTGCTGTTCTGGACAGTAATGATAAAGCAGTTGGTATAATAACATCAGAAATGATAATAAATCTTCTGGCTGATGACGTAAAGACAAACACCAGACTGGGTTCCGTGAAGCTGTTGCCCGTGCTGCAGTTCAAACAGACAGTACCAATCAGAAAAGTGATTGATACTATGAAGAGAAAACATGAGTACAAGGTGCTCGTCACAGATGAAAAGGGCAAGTTGAAAGGAGTGCTCACAGAATCGGATATAATCGACATGTATGCTGAAAGGAGGAAAAAATGAGCAGACTTTTCATCGCCGAAACATTGAAAACACCTGAAGAGGTTATCGGAAAACTGAAAGAAAGGGCTTCTGAATTCAATTTCATTGTCAGGGAAATATTTGATATGATTTATGAGTTCAGAAGCCATAATGTGAATGTAAAGGGTGATATGGTATTTTATTCAATTATGCTTTGCAACCCCGAAAAGGCCTATAAGAGCATATCGAAAAACCCTTTAAGGGGGGCGCTCTTGCTGCCACCCAAACAGGTCATTGTCTATAAACAGGGGAAATCAGGGAAGACAACAATCGCATACAACGCAGTAAAAGAAACCGATGTCAAGAAAACGCTTCCGGGCGATATCAAGTTCCAGAAGAGCCTGCCCGAATCATGCAGTAATATAATACGGCTGATAAATGAAATAAAATAGGAGAGATAAAATGCCATGGATAGACAGCAACAGGTGCACGGGATGTGGAATCTGTGCCAGGCAGTGCCCCGTAAGCGCCATTGTAATGGAAAACGGCAAAGCCAGAATTGACATGGACAAATGTATAAGGTGCGGGAAATGTCATGATGTCTGCCTGCAGGACGCTGTCAGGCATGACAGCGAAAGATTCCCAAGGAAGTAGAGGAAAACCTGGAATGGGTAAATGGCCTGATGAAGCACTATAAAAGTGAAAAAGAAAGAAAGGTCCCTTGAAAGGATAGAAAGACGTTTCAATAAGGAAAAGAAAGTCATAGAACGCTTGAAAGGATTAAAAGTGCTGGTGAAAAGGGAAATGACCAGAATCATTAGAGAGAAATGCGACGGGTGCGGCAACTGCATAGAGGTATGCCCTTTTAATGTTTTAAAGATTGAAAAGGGAAAGGCTGTAGTCAAAAACCCTGAAAGGTGCAGGAAGTGCGGTGCATGCGTCTCCGCCTGCCCGAACAATGCGATTATACTGGAGGATTGAAAATGGAACAAAAAGCAAAGGAACTTGTAAAGAGATATGAAAAGTATGCCAGACGAAAAGGGTTCAGGGTGAATCCAGACAAAAAGGTACTTGAAGGCACGATAAAGGGCCTGCTTATGAACGAGAAAAAATACGGCAAGAGGTACTGCCCGTGCAGGATGGTAACAGGGGATAAGGAAGAAGACAAGAAAATAATATGTCCCTGCATTTATCATGAAGAGGAAATCA
>JAFCEM010000094.1 GCA_017609145.1 Candidatus Aenigmatarchaeota archaeon
ATACCAATACCCGCATTTATGGTCATTGTGTTTCTGGTTATAGTTGAATCACTCTCTGGGGTTTTCGGGCTCGAGCCCGGCGTTGCAAACTTTGGCCATCTCGGGGGAATCCTGACAGGTGTGATTATAATGCTCTACTGGAAATATGTGCATAAACGCAGGCTGAAAACAAAAAATGAAATACGCAATTTTGAGTTCTATTGGGAATAATACCGAAAACCAATAGGAAAAACGAGCAAATCTTTATAAAACATGAGGAGTCTAATCTTCTTATGGTAAAAGAAGCAATAAGGTGCACAAGCTGCGGAAAAAGGGTAGAAGCAGAGAAGGCATGGGTAGAGTTCATGTGCCCGAAATGCGGTAAAGCAAAGATAATCCGCTGCGAGAAATGCAAGAGGATGGTCAATACTTACGAGTGCCCGAAATGCGGTTTCGTGGGACCATAATATAAGTGGTATGATATGGGACAGGTTATAATTGTTTTCAGGATACTGCCGGAGTCTCCGGAGAACTTTAGCGAAGTCAGGGAAGCGGTCCAGGCCCTCGGGCCCGAGCGGCTTGAAGAAGAGCCAATAGCATTCGGCCTGAAGGCACTCAAAGTGATATTTCTAATCCCCGATGCTGGCGGGGAACAGGACAATCTCGAGAACAAGCTGAAATCCGTACCGAACGTGAGCACTGTTGAGACGCTCACAGTCACGAGAAGTTTATAGGCAAGTAAATTTATAAATGTAACTATTTATTAGTGATATTATGAAAAAAACAACAGAGGACATGAGAAGTGATATAAGAGAAAAATATACAACAGTATACGCATCAATAGATGGACTGAGAAATTATATTAGAGATGTATATGGTATTTCAGAAATAGACATAATGGAAAATACTGAAGATAATGTTGGTTTTTTTGCCGTAATACAAGCACTGACTATAACCGAAAACACAATCTTAAAAATAACGAAAAATCTTAGGGATTAAATATTAACAGCATTTTATTTCTTTTTGACCTTTGCCTTCTTCTTCGCGGGCTTTGATTCCTTCTTGTGTTTCGGCTTGGTAGCCTTCTTAGCTTTTTCAGGCTTATGTTTTTTTGCCACTTTCTTTTCAGCCTTTTTCTCCGGCGCCTTTTCTTTTGGTTTCTCGGGCTCTTTGTGTTTCCTTTCCTGCGGCTTTGCAGCTGCCGATTTTCCACCGCGCAAGCGGGGCTTCCTTGTTTGCACGAGGGATTTTTTCTTTGCCTTCTCTTCCTTCATGGCTTTGATTGCTACGGTGTCCGGTTTTTCTATGCTCAGTTTGTCGTAAATCTTTTCATGCTCGAATACTTTGAGGATTTCGGTATCGCTGGCATCCGAGTGTATATTAATCTTTTCAACAAGCGGCTCGAGGTGCTCTTTGTTGCATCTTCTCCTTTTGACTTTTGTAGCGGCTTTGGGTCCGGTTATGAGAACGAACTTGTCATTCATGCTCTTAACAATGACACAATATTTTCCTGCCTCCCTTCCGGCAGTTTTCAGGCAAATTCTTCCTATCTCAAACATATTCATCACATAACAAACATAGCAGAGTCTGATTTAAGTGTTTCACTGATTCCATATATTGCTACCTCTTCAGTTTGGTCTCCTTCAGAACCTCTTTTGCACACTTGGAGCAGAGATTCCCTCCGTAAGGCCTTGATGGTTTTTTAATGGTTGCAGCAATCTTTCTGAGTTTGGATGGCCGCTCTCTGGCAACCCCCTTAAGCGGCTTTTTGCATCTTGCGCATTTTGCCACTGAAGGCTTCCTTTTACTGTAGTGTATGATGTATGCTCCTCCGGGTATCTTTTTCAATATTCTTCTAAGAGACCTTGTCCTTAATGCTGGTCTTGGCATATCACACACCTCATGTGATTTAAAATGGTATTATATATTTAAATGGATTTATTTGCTTCAAAGCATATTTTCCGTGAACGCTTTCGTGCGCGTAAGAGGCTATATTTAAGTTTTACAAAACAATAATATCAAAGAACGTGATTGCATGAAATGTCCCATATGTGGAAAAGAAGTTGAAAAGAGCTGGGAGTTTTGCCCTCATTGCGGTGCAATGCTCACCATGAACCTC
>JAFCEM010000095.1 GCA_017609145.1 Candidatus Aenigmatarchaeota archaeon
GGGCCCGACACCATAGCCGACTGGCTGCTCCCCAAAGGTTGAAAGGCACTGCACCTTAATGCCAAGCTGCCTGCCGAGTTCAATGAACCTGTGCGCCAAGTTCTCGGCGCCTGTCACTGTGTTTATTTTGGCTTCTGCGCCGGTGGGTATGTCTATCACAACATAATTTGCGCTCACCGCCATCTTCTTCGACATTATCGAAGGCAGCAGAAGGGGATCTATTGAAAGTGGGTACTCTATCTGGATAAAAATATCATCTGCCGGGGCAAAGTCCATGGAACCTCCCCACACAAGGCAGCCGTTGGTTCTCCTTATGACTTTTTTTGCTTCCTCCAGGCTCAGATTAACTGGGCAGATGCATTCGAACCTGTCAGCGCTGCCCGCGGGCGATGTAATTGCACGGGACGATGTCTTTGGTATGGTCAGGCCCGCTGCAGCCACCAGAGGCACGAGGAGTATTGATGTCTTGTCCCCAGGCACCCCACCCAGCGAGTGCTTGTCATAGACCGTGCGTCTGAGTTTCAGTACCCCGCCGGTCCTTGTCATTGCCCTTGACATGGCAGCAGCCTCTTTCATGGTCATGCCGTGATAATAAAGCCCTGTGACAAATCCTGTAAGCTCAATCTCTGAGAATTCATGACTCACAACATCATCTATTATCCGGCCAATCTCAGCAGGCTTTAGTGTCTCCCCCTTCATCTTTTTCTTTATGAAATCCAGAGAATCAGGCGACTTCACAGGTTCAACCCTTATGTCTTCACCGAGGCCTACTTTTATTTTTCTTGCCAGGCTCCCGTAAATGCCTATCTCGCCCTTGTCTATGAACTTCTCGGCTATGTTGACAATAACTATGAAGCTTTTCCTTTTGTAAAAAATTTCAACCCTGTCCAGTGCCCTTACGTCCAGTTCTCCTGCGTCCTCCTTGTTAAGAATCACAACAGGCTTCTTTGCCTCGAGTTCAAGGGGCCTAGCCTTCAGAAGCATGTTTATTATTGGACTTCTTCCTTAAAATCCTTCTGCGTTCGTGTTTAGCTTATAAACAGCAAGCATGCGAAACATTTATAAACCCTTATACCAAAAATCTAATACAAATTTCCATAATGTTGATGTGAGGTGAAAAATGGCAAGAAGAAAACAAGCAAAGACAGGCAAGAAGTACTACATTCTGAAGAAAGGCAGCAAGGTATCAATCTTTACAGGAAGACAGCCAAGGCAGGCAGCTCTCAAGGCAGCAACAAGGGGAATAACTGACATCAAGCTCAGGGAGCGAGGAAAGAGGAACAGAGACGGTACATACACTATACACATTTTCAAGGGTTCAAGAAAGAGAGTCAAGGTCGAAACAGCAGGCGCAGTAAGGTGGCTGCCAAACGAGGTTTGGAAGCCGACAGTCAAGAAGGTTAGGGTTGACAGGATAAAATCAATCAGGTAAGGCATGGAATGGAACACTCCATTTCTTTATTTTATTATTTTTACTTCTATTGTTGTGTTTGTTTCTGGAGAATTCAGAAACACCACGATTTATAAAATCTGCTAAAACATAAAAATATGATGCTGTTTTTAAAGATATATGCAAAACACTGGAAGAAAGGGTTGATTACCTCACAGTTTTTTTTCAATGAACATCACTCCTCTGGATGTCATATAAACATACCCAACAAACCACCGAAGAAGAGTGTAAATAGCATTGTTATGAGGAATGCGGGAGCGAAGCGGACGCCCTCCTTTATCCATATCTTGCCTCCACGTACCCGTATACGCCTTACCTCGGCCCTGGTCAGGCCTCTCCAGCGCTGACCTGCGGGCACATCGCCTTCCCTCACCTTTTCGGCGTCGATTTTCCTCTTGAAGTAGTATTTTTCTATGAAACGGGCATAATGTGAAAAAACGAGTATTGCCGCAAGCAGGAACGGGAAGAGCATGATGTAAACCGTGGCTGAAGGCGGGACCAGGAAAGATGTGTTCAGTACAAAGACGAAACATGCTGACAGCACGGCAAAAACCGCTATTATAATACCGGTTTCCCTGAGGTTGCCGCGGAAACTCCTGAAGAATCCAATGGCTATACGTG